>JBEPWN010000060.1:0-10015 GCA_041642395.1 Marinilabilia sp.
TTGTAATATTGGTTATGGGAATATCTGTTATTTGTTCGGCAACAGAAATTGTATCGTTATCCGAAAGGGCAATTCGATACATTCCTTCCGATGTACCTGTAAGGATGTAGTCGTTTGTAACATGACTGGAATAAAATAACTTGTGCTCAAATTTGGGATGATTCATTAATTTGTATTCCCGATTTGTGTTATCTATACGGATTAGACCTGTATTTTGACTGGTAATCCAGATATACTGATCATTAAAGGATTCAATAGAAGTAACCGGACTTTGCGTTTCTTTGATATGTAACGGGGTGAACTCACCATCCTTAAAAACAGTCAGGTCGCCATTGTTGTGTCCAATCCAAAGATCCCCGCCAGACGAAATGTGAAGGGTTGTGACAAAATCTTCTGACAGGGAATCGGTGTGATTGAAATTATCGAATTCAAGTCCATTGTATCTGACAAGTCCTTCTCCTGTTCCCATCCAGATGTAGCCGTCATTGTCCTGCACGATGGCATAAACAAAGTTCTGGGGCAATCCCACATTTGAATCATAAGTTTTAAACTGGAAAGACTGAGCTCCGGAATAATGACCGTTTATCAGGATTAACAAAACAACTGACAGAGAAATAAATAACTGCCGGGGAAGAAGAACCATATTATACTATTGTTTGGGTTTAATGCCTATGCTGTATTTGTATTCCGGGATACCACCAATTGGAATACTGTAAAACGGCATCAGTTCGCCATATTGGTTTTCCAGGAAAATAACCACATTATTATCTTTGGTCAATCCCGATTTTTTCTTGATCATTTGAATGTCAAGGGAACTGTTGTGTTCACCGGTGCCGATTTCATGACGACTGTCGGCCCAGTTATCATCTCCTGATGTTGCTACAATTTCACCGTTTTTGGAAGGTGAAATGATGCGGATAAAGCCATCATTATCCCAGTCGAAGTTACTTTGTTTGATGGCTACAACTTCCGAAGTCATGTAAGGATAAATATGGGAGACTTCATTGACATTATTGTGAAGTCGGAATTTATATTTGAAATAGAAGGCAAATGCACCTTCTACAGGTCTGTTTTCGTTGTTGCCAGTACTTAAGAACAAGTTGTAAAGGTTTCCATCGTCACCCGATAAGCCTTCTATCACCAATTTGAAAATATACCCGCCGTATTCGGGGAGAAACTCCCCTTCTGTTGGATTGAAGGGCCCAAAGGTATACCAATTATTATCGTAACGGGGATTTTGGCCAAATGTTTTGGTTGTAAGCAAGTTGCCACTCAGGTAATTACCTTGAAGGTTGGAACGCCGGGCATCCTCCTCAGAACAGGCCCCCTCGCCTCCATATACAGAATAGCGCATGGTGGTGTTCCACTCTGCCTTTTGTTCATCAATGGCCCCACCGGTATCGGGATCAAAAACCTTGATAAAAATGGGTTGGTCATAGTTTTCAGGGACCGAGAAAAAAATGATCTGGCAGAAATCATCATCACCCCATGCGGTTTCCCCATCGCCACCGAAGGTTACAAGATGGGGGATGTTCTCGTCAATTGCCGGAACAGGTTGTGCATGAGTTTGACTGAACGGCAGTATTAATAAACTGAGAATAATATATGCAGAAACAGGTATTGTTTTCATTATGTTTTTCTTAGGGATCATTCACTATAATATTTCTATAAAAACAGACTTCACGGTTATCGTTTAGGATGGTTGAACAGGTGATCATGTATTTGCCAGATGTGTGGTAAGTATAAACAATATCTTTGCCAATTCTGCTATCACCCGAATCAAAGTCCCAATAAAAAGTTAAATTTTTAGAAATTCCTTCGAATCCGCGAATGGATGCTTGCAGATCAATGGATTCTCCTACGCTTATGGTGTCGGGATCTTCAAACCATATCTGATTTGTTTCTTCGAGATCCAGATTATATGAAGCCACGGAAAAAAGTTCTTCATTCAGAAGAGTATCCACCACACTCAGGTTAATAGCATATTTTCCGGGCCCTGGCAGGCAATGGTCAACTTCAAGTCCGACAGCACTTTCTCCGTCCCCAAAATCCCAGCGATAAATGTATGGCAGGGTATCTGTTTTAAACGGCCCGTTTTCGAAAAAAGTATAACAGTAATTGTCTTCTGTCACTTCCTGAGGATCTGTACAGCTTATTTGGGGCAATGAAAACCGGTAGATGTCATCATCGCCCGATCTGTCGGAAGCAAAAAATCCCCATTTTTGGTCATCGGCAATAAAACAGGAGTAATCGTTGTATTCGCTATTGACGGGGATGGGTAATGGAACCGGCACTGCCTTCGAATTGACCCATTCTATATGAAAAAGATCAAATGCTCCTTGTGTTGAATGTCCATCGCTCGAAAAATAGAGTTTTCCGGAAGGATGAATAAATGGAAAGAGTTCCTTGCCTGCAGTATTTATGCCAGGACCTAAGTTTTTGGGTTCACCCCATTCATCTCCGTGTTTGTGTGATACATAAATGTCGGTATCTCCATATCCGCCTTCCATGTCGGATACAAAAAAAAGCATGCTACCATCTCTTGAGAGAGAGGGATGACCTATTGAATGAGATTTTGAAGCATTTAGGGTAATTTGCTGGAATTGATGCCATGCATCATTCCGTTTCCGGGCGGTGAATAAGCCCAGCCGATTGTCTTTTTTGCTGTTTTTTCGGTGTTTGTAATCGTTGCTCAGATTGTGAGTTGCGATGAGCGTAGCACCGTTGGATGAAAAGGTAAGGGGGCCTGCGTTGAAACGTGGCTGACCGGGTGGTGCAAAAAGTTTTGCCGGCCCGGTATTACCTTTTGATTTTAAAGGAGCGCTAAGAACCCTGTAAAGCAGCTCCTCATTTTGATCCATATATGTTACCAGCAGGTTTGTTCGTCGGTTCGATATAAAAAACAGAACAGAATCCCGAAGTATAGGTGCAAGCTCATTGTTCCCGGGTGTGCTGACATCCATTTTTATGATCTCTGTTTCTTGTGCCACGGCATGACCGGCGGGAATCAGAGCCACCAGCAATAAATATATGACAATTATGTTGTGCCTGGACATGGTTTCTTTAATTTAAAAGTATTTGGGATTAGGCGTGTTGATTTGATAACCAAAATCATATTGAATGGATATTTCGTGGCTGCCATTATTGTAATTACCGATATCGCCAAATGAGTAATCATAGGAATAGGCCATGCGAAGCTGGGGCAATAATTGCCAACCCGCAAGAAATATCAATTCATCACGGGTGCGATAAGTCACGCCTCCCCAGATCATGTCGTCGTGAATAATGGTGGCGGACAAATCGGCCCAGTTTCCGGTTTCCTGATTTATTTTTAATAAAAAGGATGGCTGAAATGTTAATGTTGATGATAGGTCTAACATATATCCCCCAGTGAATAAGTAATCTATTTTTTTGGGATCCAGTTGAGTTCCGTCAAGTTTTTCAAAATCATGGATGAAAAATTCAGGAATGGAAACACCTCCAAAAAATCGATCGTTATAAATGCTCCAGCCGAACCCCGCCTGCGGGCCCAATGATGAATCATTGCCGCCAAATACAATGTCATCCTGATCCCTAAGAGTGACATTGTTCCAGTTTATGGCATAACTGGAAAAGCCTCCGGATGCACTGAATGCCATCCAGGTATAAGGATTGAGGCGTACCCGGTAAGTATATGAAAACGAAGCCCCCACATTATTTTTTATGGCAAAAGATTCGTTGAATACTTGCATGCCCAGGGCCATATTCTGGTTATTAAGGGGAGTGTGTCCGGTGAAATATTGTAAGTTTGGAGATTGGGGAATTCCCGTCCATTGCTTCCGGAAAGAACCAAACAGGCTGAGCACTTCCCGGGAACCCGCAAATGAAGTATTAACAGCAAACCGGTTGTGCATATACTGGCTCAGGGTCATGACTTTCTGTCCCCATGCAGAACCAATTGTCAATGTGAATATCATAATGAATAAAAACGCTATTCTCATGGCCCGGGTTTTGTTTAGTTTCGTTTGATTACAATGTAATCTTTTATCTCTTCTATTCCTTCACCTCTGAAAATGAAATAATAGATTCCGTTTTCCAGGGGACTGCCATCCATGTCTGTCCCTTTCCATTCATTAGACTCATCCAGATTTTTATTTCGATGAACTACTTGTCCGGTTTGATCAAATATGATCAGTTCATTGGCAGAAATTGTATGGGCTCCTTCGATTTTGAAATAGTCATTTAGCCCATTCCCGTTTGGTGAAATGCCTGTGTAATAGGTCAGATCGTTTACTGTAATTTCAATCGTATCTGCTTCAAGGGGGCATACCCCGTTGACAACGGACCATTCCAGAATTGATTTTCCATGATGTAATCCTGAAATTGTGGCGTCTTTGCTACTGGAAGGAGTGACGGAGCCTGACCCTGAAATGATATGCCAGTTACCGATCCAGTCTGTCTGATTGCTTACCGGAGTCCTGGCGTGTAAATTGGTTTGATACTGATGGAAAAGAGTTAAATCATCACCGGCGTTGGCTGTTGGCGCTTCATCAAACCGAACTATTACCTGATCACTTGCTGTACACAAACCATTGATCTCTTCCCAGGTTAGAAGGTATTCGCCGGGGTCATCTGATTCAAATACGGCTTTGGGTGTATGACTGTCTTCGTTAGGAAAATAGCCTGATACGGCTTGCCATTGTGCATTTTGCGCAACGTCTGAAATTGTGGCATTCAGGTTTATGGTGTTGCCACAAATAGCTGTGTCGTTTCCGGCATTAGGGGTGGGCATCAGGTCAACATTGACTTCCAGTAATTCATTGAGCTCTGTTGTGCACCCGAACCGGTCTGTTAGCGACAGAATAGTGTAATTGGTTGTGACCTCCGGGGATAATAATAATGACGATGCTGCATTTGCAAAATCATATGTATTGTTTTCGCTGTTATGGCTGTAGTTGAGTGACCATGGCCCGTTTTCGCCGCTGACTTCGAATGCGAATGATGAATCATCTCCTTCGCAGATGACATCTTCTGTATGGGTGAAAGATAATGAAGCGAATTCAATAAATTGTATTTCGGTTTCGTCTGAATTTTCGCATCCATCATTGTTTTCTGTCCAGGTGAGGGAGTATGTCCCTGCTCGTGAAGCTGTGATCATGCTTTGAGGGTTTTCCGGTTCAGCAATGCTTAGTTCAGTACTTTCTGTGGTCCAGAGGCCTGCTCCTTTGTCTGGAATGGCCTCCAGTTGAAACTGCATGCCACAGGCCAATGCGTCTTCGCCTGCGTTGGTTGAAGGTTGCATATCCATTACCGTTGCTTCTCCGGCAATATCTCCGGGCAATGCTAAACATCCGTTAGTGTCTCGTAACCACTCATAAGAGAAAGTGGTCTGGCCGGTTACAGAGGTTGTATGAGAAGTGGTCATGGACGATGACATGTTGCTGATCAAATCTTCGTTTTCATCTGTGATAGCATATTCCCAAGGCCCATCGTCCCCGTTAAACGTGAGATCAAGGGTGATATCCTGGCTGCTGACGCCGCAGACCGTGTCGGTTGTGGCAATGGTGGCAGAAGGGGAGCCTCTTAAATGAACATTAACGGTATCTGAAGCAATGCATGCTCCGTTTTCCTGTATAAATACAAGAGGGTAATTATTTTTGGATGGTGCTTCAAAAATGGCATTGACATTTTCTACGTCCGAAATATTTCCTTCGGCTTGCTGTTCCCAGTAATATAAGTCGGAAAGCGGATCCGGGGTTGCATTTAAGGTTGCTGCCAGGCCGCAGGAATCGATATCGCTGCCGGCATTTATCTCGGGCATTGCCCAGTTTGTAAAGGTGGTTTTTTCACCGGTGAGAACAACTCCGTCTACATTAGGACCCCAGCCGGTATTGTTGTCATAGACCTCGAGTAGTTCTATGGTGCCTGTGTTGTTTTTCGCTCCTTCGCTTACCGGGAAGTCAAACGTATAGGTTATGTTCCACACATTCTCAGATGAAAGTTGCTCGCCGAAGATGTAGTCTTCAAAGAAAGAATTTTTTGTGGGTATTTGTATGTCGATTGCAAACGGGGATTCCCCATAGAATTTTATCTCAAGATCAATTGAAACCTCCAACTCCCCGCAGTAATTTATTTCTGTGGTGAGTAGTTCGGCGTAAGGCTCGGTTTGTGCAACAGCTCCCACGGGTATTGCCAGAAATAAAAGGAAAAGAAATAAAGTTTTTAATTCGGTCATTTTAGCCACAATAAATTCGATGTACTCCATTTGTTGTACACATGTATACTAAATTTTCTGCACTTCTGTTACAAACCTAATAAAAAAGTTTCTGTAAAGTGTAATTGTTTGATGCTGATTAATGTAAATTTAGTAAATAAAAATGGGCTGTTCATCAAATTATGGTGGGAGCTGTTGGTTTAAGGCATCTTTAAATGAGAAACATATGATTTTCCATGGCTGGATTTTTTAGAATTGTGCCGTTATCTCCATTATTTTATTCAGGGATTTAACCAGACCATGGGATGAAAGTGTGGCCCCGCTGATTGCATCTACGCTGTCGCCGATTTTTATATGGTTGCTCAATCCCTGAAACTTATTCAGCCATCCTTTGGATGTGATTTGATAACCGCGTGAAGATCGGTATTGTAATATTTCGAGATGCATCAGTACTTTTTCCTGATTGAAAATGACCAGAAAATCGAAATGGTCACTGCGACCCAATCCTGATGCAATAAAAGCCCAACCATGGGTGTCGTCGGCTGCTTCAGAATTGATCTCGAATACACAATAGTCTTCATCTAGTTCCATTTGTTTTCTTTTGAGCTGCTGATCCCTGTCGAAATTTTTTTCAATTGCGGCATCAATAATTTTGATGTTCTTTTTCGTTAAAAAATCTGTCTGTGCAGCCATATTGCTGGTTGATATGGTGAGAGCCAGCAGAACAATTATGATTCCCGAGTAATTCATTCTAATGTCTTTTATTATTTATGATAATAGGAACATCGGATTCCAATATGTGTGGATAATCCAATGCTCCTCAGCATTTTGTGCATTCTTGATATTAATTAAAACCAAAAACCAATGCCCATATTAAATTGTTTTTGAGTCGTTTCAGCATTATGCGGCTTGATCCACTGCATATCGGCCTTCCATACTACCCCCGGCGCCAGGGTGTATCCGATACCAGCAAAAAATTCCTGCACATTGTAAGCATCATTTTTTACAATGCCTTCGGTGTTTTTGTGGAGGTCATATTTTTCGTATCTGATAAAAGGAGTTATTATCTGCTCCCCCCTGCCTGGTCTGAAGTTGTAGCCACCTTCCAGATACCAGCCGAAGACATCCTTTCCCAGGTCGTTGCCGGTGAATTCATTATAAGCTTTAGTGTTGGTTGTGTGGTTGTAAATAAGTTGACCACGGGAGTGAAAGTTTCCTTTACTGAACCGGTAGTCCAGTCCTGCCATATTGATTCCCACGCGGGACGAGTCTGCTGTGGCCTTTTCATCAGCATTGGACTTGTCTAATCCATCAAACAGGGTGGATTGTGTATTGCCCAGATAAGTAGACAATCCGATTTGTAACCCCGGAATGCCGAAATAATTAACTTTTGCCGATAAATTAGGACTGGAAATAAAAGATGATGCTCCTTTCTGACGGCCGCTTCTGATGCCATTGCTGCCACCTAATATGCCCTCACCATCAAAGCTTTTGAAACCATTCACCAAATATAGCTGATAGCCCAGAGAAGCTCCGCTTACTCTTCCGGTGAAACCGGCCCCAATTTCACGCCAGGTGGTGGGGACTATTTTTTTGTCGATGGAGGGTCGTTCCACGCCATGATAAGTGGTAGGCTCATGAAACTCATTGACAATGCCCATTGGGATTAATACCAATCCCCCGACCATATTAATACTTGGGGTCAGGCGGTGTTCGATAAAGGCTTGTTCAATATATACTTCTTTTACATGCTCGTACTCGATTTCGGTGATCATTGATGTTTTTGGAGAAAAACTGTAACCAAAAAGCATCACCAGACGATGCACATCCAGTTTTCCATTTCTGCGGTAATTAGCATCGATGGGTTGATTGTAATCTATTTGTCCGTATCCGCCAATAACGAGTTTTTGTTCCCGAAGTTGTTCGAGAAGATTGTCTGCTGCATTTCCTGCAGGCTCACTCGTCTGCGCTTTTAGAAATGAGAATGGTAGTGCCAAAAACATTGCTGCAAATAATAATTGTTTCATCACAGTATCTTTTATTAGTTTGATTCGGGGCAAAGTTGTCCGAAAATTTTGTGATGTACAATCACTTATTTTAGTGATTTACAGGCATGGAGTAAATGAACTTTTTGTGCTGAAAGGCAAGAAGTTATCTGATAATCTTAAGGAGTCGGTGTCAATGGTATCCCTAAAAACAGGGATTGAGGTATATATTATTTCCCAAAGATAGATCTCTTTTTCTGAGGATTTTGACGTTGTTGTTTTCGTTGATATTTGCGGTACTGATTAATGAATTTGTCATGAAAATTCTCCCCCGGGGTAGGTGAAGGGGATAAAATGAGTTTTCCATCAGGATCAATGAGGTAATAAATTGGAACAGCCTGTACGTTATAATCCTTTAAAATATTGGCCTTCCTACCAAAAAACAAAAAATCCCATTCCATGTCTTCAGTATTATCAGTGAATTGTTTGGCCTTATCGTAATCATCATTGATCAAAACAGTAACAATTTCCAGATCGCGTTTGAATTTTTCTCGGATTCGTGGTAATAATTTTAAATCACGCCGGCATGCATAATTATCGGTGTGCATAAAATTAAGATAAACGAATTTTCCTTTATAATCGTTGAGGGATTTTCTTTCGCCGGAAAAAGTGAAAAGGCTGAAGTCGGGGGCTTTGCTCTTCTCCTGCAAAGCACTTATGCTATTGTAAATAATAAGCGCTGTTCTTCTTATTTCGGGCGTAAGTGCTTCTTCACCCACACGGGCGAGAAGATGAAGAGCTTTTTCCCGGGGAATGAATTTTTCATGGTAACCTTCATGCAAAGACCATACAATCAGGGCTTCTGTCAAATCAGTTCGCTTGAATACTGTGTCTTTTTTTATTGACTGTACCATTCCTGCAAAGCTGATTGAATCTGAAAATTCTTGTCTGCCAAATAATTTTCTGCCAAACCCACTGAAAACATCCCTGAATGATTCCCAATATGCAGGCATTGAGAATTGAACCGGTTTATCTGAAAAGTATTTTGGTATTACATCACGTTGGTGATTCCTGCTGGATAGCATTTCGATACGGGCATATCGAAAGTGTTTGTGATCATTGAAAAATTTATGCTGATTCGCAAACCTGATTTGGAGAGTATCAATGATGTTATTTGTTAAAGTTTTATGTCGTGATGAAATGAGTTTTACCGCATTTTTGCTTAATTGGTAATCGTATGCCTCATCAAAATCGCGGATCATGGAATTGAGTCCTGTCTTGTCCTCGTTTAATATGCCCAATAGTATTTGTTCTGGCTCAAAAAATGGATTGAGCTTTTGTGCTTGTGATAACCGGTGAAAAGGAGGCAACTTGAGTTCATACTCTTTTCCGGGCTCAAGGTAAATAAGACCTCTGAATTGGTCCAGGTCAGTGAAAGCAAAAGTGATTTGATCCAGCGATGTGGTAAAATCAAATTTGCCGTTTTTGTCCACTTCAATAGTGAAAAGCTCTACTTGGTCGTAGCTTATGTAATTCTGATGGCGTTCAAAAACCAGCGAATAGTTGCTGTAATCAGGTGCCTGGCCAAAAATACGAATGGTTTGTTGTTGCGAAAACAGGCTTGTCGCATTTAATGCCACTGCCAGAATGATAATACTGATCCTCATAAAAATTTTTCCGGAATAACAATTTGTCTGATTCAGTCAAAAACATTTGCATGAATTGTGCCAATTATAGCTTACGGTTGACCTGTGCCACCTGAATTTTAATTTTATCGGGAATAAACCGGGAAGCATCGCCGCCATGTTTTAAAATATCCCTGACTATTGATGAATTC
>JBEPWN010000061.1:0-9973 GCA_041642395.1 Marinilabilia sp.
GTTGGAATAAACCTGTTCTTCATCATTAAACTGCAAACGGGAACCTTCGTTATGACGCGACATGATAAAAAGGCCGGTTACCGGCACATTCAGAATTCTCAATAACAAAAGCATCACGAGCACCCCACCCAATGACAGAAAAATATAGAACACCCATGACCTGCCTTCGGTGGCAGACAAGATCCAATAGAGAATTGGTCCTATGAAATAATCAAAAAATCCCGGTCCCTGATCCCGGTCATAACGGTAACGCTTGTCTCTCTGCCACTCTTCAATCTTCTGATAAGGCGGGTGACGATAATTTACAGCACCTTCATCCCAGGCACTCACTTTTTGGGTGACAACCGAATCTTCATCGTTCACGGAGGAATTTCCCGGAACAACAAACACAAAAAAGAAAAGAAAAAGGAACAATTGTCTGTAAAACGGCATTATTCTTCAATATTAATGGCAGAAACTTTTTCCATCAAATAATCCTGGTCTTTTTGTTCTCTGAGGGCATAATACTGAAACGCAATGATTACATATAACACAGGATACAGAAGATATTGCCCCAGTCCACCCAAAAACGTTGTAATCACAAAAGCCAGCGAATCGCCATTCATCGTTTCCTGCTGACCAGAGCCGACTAAAAATCCTTCAATGCCGGCCACAATCATGGCGGGGACAGACAATAAGCCCCCAATAATAGCAATAATGAGATAAGCCAGGATCAGTATGCCAAAAGTTTTCCACCAGTTATTGCGAATCAATTGAAAACTTCGACTAAAAGTAGCGCCAAGGCTCCTGTTCTCAATTATTTTTACATATAACAGAAAGGCGAGTGGAACCGAAAGATAAATACCGGGAATAATCAGAAAGGCAACACCAACGCCAATAATCAGAAAAGCAAGGATGCTATATCCGATAATGGCTCCCAGATTCTTCAAAAAACGTTGCCAAACATCATCTGCACTAAATCCGGACCTTCCTTTTTCTTCATATTCGCCCAAATAAGAAGGCACGAGACCGGCAATAAAAAGCTGAGCAAGAAAACCAAAAAGAATGCTCAGAAAAATAATACTGCCATCGGGGGAAGTTACCACCCCCTGTTGATTCATTATCTCAAACACTGAGGTCATGGTATCCTGAGCATAAAATGTACTCATAATAACTACAATGATGATGGGGATTCCGGCATAAAGCACAATCACTTTGCCCAAACGCTTTATTTCCTGGGAAATAAAAGCAAATGATGCATTAAAAACATCCGAGAAATCCCTTTCTCTTTTCAGTTCAATTTCAGGTTTGTTCATGGTCAGTTTTTTTCAGGGTTAAATTTTTATGCACATAGGAAGGATAAAAAACAAAATAACCAATAATAAGCATCAGGGACAGCCCGATGATCAATAAATTAACGAATAACGACATCTGATTGTAATAACGGGTAATAAAACTTTCAATAAAGCCGGCAACAATAAAAAACGGAATCAGCCCAAGCATGATTTTGGTACCACGCCGCACACCATTCATAAAAGCTGTTTTTCGGGGCAAAGTACCGGGAAACAAAATACTTTTTCCGAGTACAATGCCGGCACCACCGGCCAGAACAATGGCAGAAAGTTCTAAAGTTCCGTGCAGGTAAATGCCCAGAGAAGACGTGGTGAGCAGCGAATTCTGATAAAAAAAAGTCTGAAACACACCAACCATCAATCCATTTCTAAATAAATGAAAGGCAGTTCCCAGAGGTGTAAGCAAACCGAACAGGAATACCACAAAAGAAACCATGAGATTATTTCCTGTTATCATCAAAAACATTGAAAATTCTCCCATCGTTCCATAAACAGCAAGCGGGTCACCCTTTTCAATATTATCAAGCGTCATATTTATGTATTGATCGCCCAGTACCAGTCTGGCAAAATCGTCGTTGTGAAGGGCGGAGACAATTCCAATAAGCATCGAAGTCACAAAGATGATCAGCGAAAGCAGGAATTCGTACCGCGAGTTATACAAATCAAGAGGAAGCTCGCGGGTCCAGAACGTCTGTAAGCGCGTTGATTTTTCGCGTTTATTCTGATATATAATATGATAAGCTTTACTGCAAAGACCATTCAGATACTGAACAACCGACGATTGAGGATAAAAAGTGCGCGCATACGAGAGATCATCGGTGAGCTGAATGTAGTGATCGGCCAGCTCATCGGGTTCAAGTTGTTGTGGTGCAGAGACTCTTTCTTCAAAGTCTTTCCAACGCGAACGATTCTTGTTTATAAACACTATTTCCCGCATGCAAGTTTACCAGAATAATAATTGCCACCAATTTAATTAAAAAAACACAGGTATCATGGCCAATCAGCATAGTTTTAGTCAAAAAGTTAATCTTCTACTTAACCTTCATTATTCATAAATTCTCTATTACGATGCTCAACTATCGGCAAAACGCAAGCGTCCTCGCCAAATTTAATTTAAAAATAGTTCACTATTGACATTCGTCGAACTATGTTTTCCGGCATCAAATTTTTCTGGGATTGCTTGCGTTTTTTGATATTAGAACATTTCATGACGAAAAATAATGAATATAGCAGATTAAAAGCAAACAAACTCTCTGAATCCTATGATAATCAAGCATGAAAAATATGGACAAGCATGAAAAATTTTATTACATTTGTTTCCGCAATCCAATACTTTACCCCACCTATGGAAACTATTGAACTTAATACTACACAGAATGTAGCCCTTGAATTACCAATAGCCAGCATTGCCGACCGTCTTCTGTCGCAACTTATTGATATGCTTATTATGGGTTTCTATCTTCTGGGCATGGGTATCGGGCTGTTAACATGGCTCGATTTATCCAGCGAATTGTGGATGATAACAGTGTTTATTCCTATCATTTTCTATCATCTGTTTTTCGAGTTGTTTTTAAATGGGCAAAGCCCGGGCAAGAAGATCATGAACATAAAGGTTTTTAAGGCTGACGGGACTCAACTTACTCCCGGGAGCTGCTTTATCCGGTGGATTTTCAGATTAGCAGACATTACGCTTTCATCCGGAGGTCTGGCAACACTCACCATCATCATCAATGGCAAAGGTCAGAGACTTGGTGACATTGCTGCAGGCACCACAGTTCTCAAAACCAGGAATAAAAGTGATTTTGATAAAACATTATGGATGGATGTTGATGAAAATTATCAACCCCGATTTCCGGAAGCCGAAATGCTATCCGACAAGGATGTGCAGGTCATTAAGGAAGTATTACTGGCCGCTGCCGGCAATACTCAACAGCCTGATACTTTCATTGAGCTGTTGACAAACACCAGAAAAGCCATTGAACAAAAAACCAACACAAAATCAAAACTTAAGGATCAGGAATATCTTTCAACAATAATGAAAGATTATAATGCCTGTTATCGTGAAGCCAATTAATTTTAATAACGATATGAGCAATACAGATAAGCAATCAGGTCAGATTCGCCAGATACCCGTAAACATTGTTAAAAACAAAGAAACGGGAGCAAAAAAGATGGCGGACATCATTGCAGGTGTCATCAGAGCAAAACAGGAAAAAGGTGAAAATGCAGTACTCGGGTTGGCCACTGGTTCTTCACCCATAGCCATTTATCAGGAGCTCATCAGACTTCATAAAGAAGAAGGACTCAGCTTCAAAAATGTTATTACCTTCAATTTGGATGAGTACGTACCCATGTCGCCGGACAGTGAAAACAGCTACAATAAATTCATGTTTAAAAATTTGTTCGATCATGTGGATATTAACAAAAGTAACGTTCACATTCCTGATGGTACCATCAAATTAACTGAAGCCGACGATTATTGCACTGAATATGAAGAGGCGATTAAAGCATCGGGCGGACTGGACATTCAACTTTTGGGTATCGGCCGATCAGGGCATATAGGGTTTAATGAGCCGGGCTCTACCAAAGATTCTCTTACACGCCTGGTAGAACTTCATCCTGTAACCATTGCCGATGCTGCAAAAGATTTTGGGATCGGGGGCTCTGTTCCCCAACGGGCAATCACCATGGGGATAAAGACCATTCTCAATGCAAAAAAGATTATACTTGCAGCATGGGGAAAAGACAAGGCTCCTATCCTGAAAGAAATGATTGAAGGTCCTGTTACCACGGAAATCCCTGCATCATACCTGCAATATCATCATGATGTTAGGGTTTTTGCTGATGCGGAAGCAGCAAATGATTTGCCTTAGTCCGTTAAAAAAAAGCCCTAAATGCAGAGTAATCCTTCGCTAAAGCTATGGATTCTAAAAGACGCTGTCGCGCAATGTTTTTATTATCAAGACATTATGGTTGCTTTGCATTTCTTTCAAACAATTCACTTTGCATTAATAATAAAATCACAGATTCCTTGGGAAGTTAGAAAAAAATTTTAAAATTTGCATAGTACTTAATGAAACACCAATGAATCTAAAAGCAGTTTTTACGGAGCCGGAAGATATCAGTAATCAAAGTCGGCAAATTAAACAAAAAAAGAAAATTATACGAGCTTTGTCAAAGGCTGAAGGCCTATTGACAATTCCCGACGTACAAAAACAAATCAGATCCAGCACGCCTACAATAATCAAACTAATAAATGAGTTGATGGCCGACAAGCTGGTAAAAGAAGAAGGCAAAAAAGAAACCGAAAATGGTCGGCGTCCAACTCTTTATAGCTTAAACATCGACAGGTTTCATGCCATTGGTGTGGAAATATTATTTCAACAAATCAGTGTTTCAGTGGTTCGGCTTGATCAAAAAGTTGTTTTCGAGAAACAAGACACTCAGTTCAGACTCGAAAACACTAACGAGTGCCTGGAAACAGTTATCAGTTTTATTAAGGATGCTATAAATGAATCGAATATATTAAAAGAAGACATACTCGGTATTGGTATAGGAATCACAGGCAGAGTAAACAGCAATACCGGCCAATCATATAACTTCTTCACTTTTACTGAAAAGCCTCTTGCTTCACACTTATCAGAGAAACTTGACAAACAGGTTTATGTTGACAACGACACACACGTTTTGGGACTGGCCGAGCAGGTACTGGGGCAAGCGAAGAATGCCTGTCATGCTCTTATCCTGAATGTGAGCAGGGGATTGGGCATGACCATAATATCCAATAAAAAAATAATTGCTGGAGGAATGGGATTTGCAGGAGAATTTGGTCATATGCAGATGGGTTATTCGGACAAGCTATGTATTTGTGGAAAAAGGGGATGCCTTGGCATGGAAGTGTCTGGATATGCTCTCGAGGAATCATTTAAAAGAGCAGTAGAAGAAGGAGGAATATCACTTGCAGCCAGTAATCAGTTTGTACCTGAAATAAGATATGATCAAATACTGGAAGCAGCTGAGAGTGGTGATAGCTTAAGCATATCACTCTTGCAAAACATGGGCGAAACATTGGGAATGGCACTTGGAAACATTGTCAATTTGCTAAATCCCGAATTGATTATTATTGGAGGAAAATTTGCTCAGGCAGGATACATTTTTAGCGATTCCATTAAAACAGGAATGAATAAAACCGCTCTTTCAGCTCCTCTTAAGTTTCTGAAAATAAAAACATCAAACCTGAGAAGGGGCAGCGGTGCTGCCGGCGCAAGTGCCATGGTATTTAAACAACATGACCTGATTTAGGCCATGTTGTTTAATCCTCATAAGTCACCATCCCATCACGGTTGAAATCACGGGAACAATGGCTTTTGCAATCTTTTGCTGTCCTTTGAAAGAGGGATGAGCATCAGCCCCAAGATCGGTATCACCATTAAGCAACGCAGGAGGAATTCCAATAAAAAAGACGTTCGGGTCTTTATTGATCCCACGATAATTGTCCACAACCTCCTTCACATAGCTATGGCAAGGCTCGTCGGTCATAGGACCCACCATACAAAAAACAGTCGCCTTCCTGTGAGCCATGCGAACCTGATCAAGCAATTCTTCATAAATTCTTTGAAAAACAATTTTATCGGGATGTGGCTTGGTTGAAAAATCATTATTTCCCAGGCTAATCACCACAGCATCCGCCTGCCACTGTGAAAAATCCCAGAACAGGGAATCATCCATATCCAGCACGCGCGAATAGCGCTTAGGCATGGTCGCTAGTTCTGTAGACATTTTCTGAGGAGCTCCATAATTACGAACCACCCCCAGTCCCGAATGTGCCACAATATGATAATCAGCATTCAGCGTTTTTGCCACAATGGCGGCATAGGACTTTTCCACATTCTCGGTTTGGGGCTCAAAATCATCATGCCGGCTTTCCGACTCTGTACCATAACCGCAGGTAATTGAATTTCCAATAAATTCAATGCGGCGGTCAACCACCTTCTCCCATGGTAACAACTCTCCTTTTCGTGATAATTCCAAACCACGGAAAATAGTTTCACCCATCTCCCCCTCTGTACGCTTAATGAACTTAGCCTCATGAGGTCCTTTGCCTTTAATTCCTTCCACAACAGCCACGGTATCTCCCTTTGCATGCAGGTTGGACATAAGTTTTCCATCAACAAATAAATCAAAGTAATTGCGCTCACCTCCGGCAAAATGCAATTTTAGTTCGTCGCCGGTAAACCGGAAACCAACTGTTACTCCGGGCCAATCGTAACGTGCCACCTGCTGATCCAAAAAATCAACCCTTCCCATGAAGTTCAGGTTTTCATGGCTGGCAGGGAAAAAGTTTTCACCCTTCTGTGAAAAAACACTCTGCGAGATCAAAACAAAAAATGCGATTAATAAAACACTACTATACTTCATTGTTTACTGTATTATTAATAAAGCCTAAATATCTTTGTATGTAAAGACATATAATGAACTAAAAAAGAGAAAAAACAGGCAGGGAAAATATCCACCAAACCTGATTTCACTCAATCGTTAAGGATTCAGACATCAGTCTTTTTTTGTAAAGCATTAAAACACCTGAAGGTGAAAAACGTTGGGCACATTAAGAAATCAGGGCTTGGCAGACATAAGAATCTCAAGTCTGCTGCCATCACGAATATCCTCATGAGTAAACACATGTGATTCAAGCGTCTTCCCATTCAAATTTACCTCCTTGACATATTTATTTTGAGGTGAATTGTTATGCACTAATATTTCAAACCAGCCTTCATCCAGGCGAATGCGGGCTTCATCGACAATAGGTCTTCCAATAGTATAAACCGGTTCTCCGGGATTTATCTGATAAAAACCCAAAGAACTCATTATATACCAGGCTGACATTTGCCCGCAATCTTCATTACCGATAATGCCTGCAGGTTCCGGTTTGTAAAAATGGTAAAGCACGGTATCAACAACTTCCTGAGTTCGCCAAGGCCGATCGGTATATTGATACATATAAGCTACATGGTGACTGGGCTCATTTCCATGTGCATACTGACCAATAAGGCCGGTTATATCTGCACTTGCTTTTTCCCCTTCCACCTTACTGGTCGTTGTAAATAAATTATCCAGCCACTCTCCCATAGCTTCTTTTCCCCCAAGCAACTCCCGAAATCCTTCAATATCATGAGGCACAAAAGGAGACCACTGCCACGCATTACCCTCAACATATTCACTTTCCATATGACTGGAGTAATTGGGATTAAAATCGGCATACCATTCACCATTTAGTTTCTTACCCCTCATAAAACCCGTTGATGCATCAAAATAATGCTTGTAATACTGACCCTTTGAAAACCAGCTCTCTGCTTTTTCAGAATAGCCCTCAGCTTCCAGCATAACTGCCAGACACCAGTCATAATAAGCCATTTCAAGACCCCAGGAAACAGAGCCCTGAACCTCGTCAACAGGAACAAACTCATGAGATTCTTTATATTTTATATGTAGAGGCATTACCATTTCGGCTCTTGTTTCTTTCACCTCTTCATGCCATTCCGGCTGCCAGGTAGCCGATTTTTCAGCAGCAGCAATCAATTCTTCCGGGATTGAATCAATCAATCCTTTGGTGGTGGCATCTGCCATTAATGATAAGGCAGGATAACCTACCATAGTTCCTGTATAATTTCCCACAAGAGGCCATTTCGGAAGCAATCCCCCTTGCTGACTGCCTTCGTACAACGAATAGACCCACTGAGACGCAAGCGAAGGCTCGATAATTGTCATCAGAGGATACCAGGTTCTGAAAGTGTCCCATAAAGAAAAAACGGTATAAGCTTCTCCCCGTCCATTTGTATTATAGATTTCTTGATCCATTCCGCGATAGCGACCATCAGCATCACTAAAACCCATTGGAGCAAGATACGAGTGATAAAGAGAGGTGTAGAAATTGGTCAGTACGTCATCATCATCACTTTCTATTTCGATGGCACCAAGTTTATGATCCCAGATTTCCCCGGCTTTAGCGACCACTTCTCCAAAGGATTTAACTCCTCTCACCTCGTTAAGATTTACAAGAGGTCCGGAAGCATCCACAGCAGATATTCCAACCTTAGCAATCAAGGGCTCATTCAGACCGTCAAAGGATAAAAATATTTTCAACTCTTTACCTTCAGCCCTTTTTGCATTGGGAAGAATCTCCTCATCTATTACAATCTTTTCCACAGCAAATGGTGCATTGAATTCTGCCCGGAACCATACAGGGTCCTTTGCAGCCCATCCTTTTGTCATTCTATACCCTTCGATGGTTCGATCATCAACCACTTTTAAGGACCCTTCAATCACGCTGTTTCCCCATGTTTCCTGAAGGATATGAGCCAAATCAATCATTAATCCGGGAGTACTTCCCTGTGGGTAAGTATATTTATGCCAGCCGGTTCTCAACGTGGTTGTCAGTTCACATTTAACATCCCAGGGTTGAAGTGTTACCTGGTAATATCCGGGATATGCTTCCTCATCGGCATGAGAAAAAGTAGCAAGAGGAGATTCATCCACATCCCCTGTATATGGCAGGAAAAGTATGTCACCCATATCACCAATTCCTGTCCCACTAAGATGAGTATGACTAAAACCATAAATGGTACTATCCGAGTAATGATAACCACTACTGGCATCCCATCCGTTAAGACGCGTGTCCGGACTCAACTGAACTCTGCCAAAAGGCAACACCGCTCCGGGATAAGTATGACCATGAAATCCTGTACCAATAAAGGGGTCTACATACTTCTTAAGATCTTTGCCTTCGTCGGAAAGCTTCTGGTCTGCCGAACAAGCCAACAACGTCCCTGAGGCCATTAATACAATCAGAAAAAAATGGATAATCTTCATATCTTTAATTTAAAAAAAACAATTCATAGAACCTATTTTCACTTTTCTCACACTTTCATAAAAAACTTTTTACGTGCTGTCAGCGCGCTTACCAGCCCCACTACTAAAGTAATTATTATTGCCCTAATAACACCGGAGGCTACAGGAAGGGACTCTAAAAAGAGTAATTTATCCAATTGGGTAAGAGCTAATACAGGCATCACCAGGTTGCTGCCTGCCACATAGGCCATCATTGGGTTTTTTCCCGAACCGATGAGAATAAATATTGATTTTTTTAGCTTTAATTCATCAATAAGTATCACAAAAACAAGCAATAAAACCCATGAAAGGCCGGCCGTAAGCATCAAATAGCTTAACGTAGCAGGATCCTTTTTAATACCGCCATGCAATGGTTCTAAAAGATAACCGGTAACAATAAAAACCGCAGCCATCGGAAATAGTTTTCTAAAAACCGGCCCCCAAAAGCCATTCCACCTTTTAAACAAAAAAAACAAGCCCCCAGCAAGGAAAACGGCGCCCCCAAAAGCTATTTCCACGTGACGGGTATAAAGCCCCCACAAGGCAATAAAAACGACAGCTAATGCCAGTAATAATATTAATAAGACAACAGCGGGATTATCGGTTTTTCTGACTATTGGTGAAGTGGACTCCTGAAATGCATTACGGCAGATAATACCGGTAAATATTCCCGGAATCAAAACAACCAGATATTTAAGATAATTCCACGACAACAACCAGGGAACAGGTGACCAATTATAGAAATCACTTATCCAGTT
>JBEPWN010000062.1:0-9930 GCA_041642395.1 Marinilabilia sp.
ATATATTTGCACCCGCAAACATTTTTTGCAACCAGCATGCCCAGGTGGCGGAATTGGTAGACGCGCTGGTCTCAAACACCAGTGGCAGCAATGCCGTGCCGGTTCGATCCCGGCCCTGGGTACTCAGAAAAAGCCTGACAAGTTGTTGTCAGGCTTTTTTGTTTTAGGTGATGTAAATTGTGAAGGAAGCGGCAGATAATACTTGCATGACTAATTCATTAACAACATGTTACAATGCTCCATCATCTGCAAAAATTAAAAATTAATCGTGCTAGAGAAGAAACTCAGAATAATTCCGGAATTTAATTCGCCCAATATTATCGCAGGCACCATTTTCTTTAGTTGGGTGGATTGTGCTATATTTAGCGAAGTAATACTTGCAAATGACACAGAAACCAACCACCAATATCAGGGAGTTAGCATCCAAACTCAACATTTCAGCAACTACTGTTTCGCGGGTGCTCAATGGAAAAGCAAGGCAATACCGCATCAGCAGGAAAACAGAACAAGAAGTGCGGAAAGCTGCCAGGGAATTTGGCTACTTTCCCAATCAATTTGCCAGAGGGTTGAAACTGGATAAGAGTGATACCGTCGGGGTTATTGTACCTGATATATCGAATCCTTTTTTTTCTGAAATCGTCATGAGCATTGAGCAGGAAAGCAAGAATAACGGGTATTCGGTCTTAATTGGAAACAGCGGAGATGACACCGATCAGGAAAAGACATTAATTGATCATTTTATATCTAAAAAAGTGGACGGAATTGTTATTGCTCCTGTGGGAATATCCAGTGAGCATATTGAACGCACATTTCTTTCAGGCATTCCTTTCGTTATTGTTGACCGAACATTCCCGGGCCTTAATATCCCCACTATAACTTCAGATAATTATGGAGGCGCATATACAGCGACGTTACATTTACTGGAGAACAATCATCATAAAATTGCCTGCATTCAGGGACTCAATGAAAGTCAACCAAATATTGAACGGGTACGCGGATATACTGATGCAATGCGGTCTTACAACATTCCGGAAGAAGATTTGATTATTTCGGGGGATCGTTTTAGTATTGAAGGTGGGTATAACCACTCTTATAAATTGTTAAAGAGCAAACAACCACCTACCGCGTTTTTTGCTTTAAATAACCTTATTGCTCTGGGTGTTTTGCGGGCTGTATCTGAATTTTCATTATCAATACCTGAAGACATATCACTGATTTCTTTTGATGAACAAACATATTCAGCTTTTTTAAATACCCCCATGACAACCATCGAACAAAATAAAAAGAAAATAGGAAGGATTGCAGTTGAGAAACTGATCATGCAAATGGATAAGAAAGAGATGGATAGCGAGTTGTTTTTGCATGTAGAAACAAAATTACTTAAACGGCAATCAATTAAAAATTTAAAAAAATAGAAGATCAAATATATTTTTTTCATAAATTGCGCAAACGTTTGAGCAAGTACATATCTAATTCTATTTACTATGGTAGTTATAAATTCCTATGCCTGGGCAGTCGTTCTTACAGTAATTACGATGCTTTGCTGGGGCTCGTGGGCAAACACCCAGAAACTGGCATCAAAAAAGTGGGCTTTCCAACTCTTTTATTGGGATTATTCCATCGGCGTTTTGCTTCTTTCGCTATTGCTGGCTTTTACGATGGGCAGCACAGGAACCGAAGGGCGTGCATTTATAGCCGATATTTCCCAGGCCGATTTTAGTGCATTGGGTTCGGCCTTTATTGGCGGAGCTGTTTTTAACATTGCCAATATCCTACTGGTGGCAGCGATCGCGATTGCAGGCATGGCCGTTGCTTTTCCAATTGGAATTGGCCTGGCACTGGTGGTGGGTGTGGTCGTTAATTACTTAGCAACCCCACTCGGAAACCCGTTCATTTTGTTTATCGGTGTGGCTCTGGTTACCATTGCAATCATTCTTGATGCTTTGGCTTATAGAAAACTTCCTTCATCTACAAGCAATTCAAAGGCCAAAGGGATCATCATATCGCTTTTGGCCGGTGTGCTAATGGGCTTCTTTTATCGTTTTGTTGCGGCTTCTATGGTGAGCGATTTTGCCAACCCCGAAGCCGGAAAACTCACCCCTTATACTGCCTCTGTTGTATTTGCACTAGGGTTACTTGTATCGAACTTTTTGTGGAATACGATCTTCATGTATAAGCCTTTGGCAGGAGAAAAAGTTACTTATTCCGACTATTTTAAACAGGGCACACCCAAATTGCATTTTATCGGGATTCTTGGTGGAGCCATATGGAGCCTGGGTATGACGCTCAATATCATCGCGGCCGAGCAGGCCGGATTTGCTATTTCTTATGGCTTAGGACAAGGGGCAACCCTGATTGCTGCACTTTGGGGAGTGTTTATATGGAAAGAATTTAAAGGCGCTAAAGGTGTGAAAGGCTTGTTAACAGCTATGTTTCTGTTGTTTTTCTTTGGCCTGGCACTGATAATAGCTTCCAGGCTTTACTAAAATAAATATCATGGAATTTTCTATGCTGTTTTTATACCTCTGAGAAATCACGGAAAAAGAATAAAACAAAACCCATGAAACGAGCATGATATTTTTTTAAGCATAGATTTCACAAAAGAATATGTTTAAAAAATATTATGTGAGAGCGAAGCGGTTCCATTCGTTCTCAAATTTTTAATTAGTTTTTTGTCAGTTAATTACAAAATTTTAAACGAATGAAACGTCACTATATCGTATACAGCATATTACTAACTTTTGTTTTGTTCGCCAATTCATGCAAATCCAATAAGACCAAACCGGACACACTGGTCAACCCGGAATTTAACTATGCTACAATAAAGCCTGATTCAGGCATGCATGCAATTTCCCGCACAAAATATTATGAGCAGCTTCAGGGGTTTTGGCTGGGCGAGTGCATTGCCAATTGGACGGGACTGATAACCGAAATGGACAAGATCGGGAATGTGGGGGAGATCCAAACAGGCGATTTCTATACACGAAACGATTGGGGAAAAGCTGATCAGCCGAGCATATGGGGTCAGGGCGTCCCCAGCGATCTTTCTTCAACCATCGATTTTGTTTTTGTGGACAAGGACAGCATTTGGGGAGCGGATGACGACACCGACATTGAATATATGTATCAGCACCTGCTCTACACAAATGAAACAAATATTTTAACTCCGGAACAAATCAGGGACGGATGGCTGCACCACATTTTTTCTCAGAAAGAAAAAACTCCCTTCCGGAAGGATTCCGATGGCAATTATGAAAATTATCTTTGGGTATCGAATCAAAGAGCATATAACCTGATGGAAGAGAAGGGTATGTTGCCTCCCGAAACCGGTAAACCGGAGAATAATGAACATTACGACATGATCGATGCCCAACTCACGACCGAGATCTTTGGTCTGTTTGCACCTGGTCGCCCGGATGTCGCCCTTGAAATGGCTTACCTGCCCATTCACACCACAGCCCATGGAAATGCCGCCTGGATCTCAGAGTTCTATGTGACAATGCACGCACTGGCATCGGTAAAATCCGACACGGAACTCCTGAATGACCGCATCATGTGGATGGCCAACGAAGCCCGCAAAAAATTGCCCCACCATTCATACGCGGCAAAAATGTACGATTTTGTGCTAAGCCGATACAATGCCGGTGTAACCTGGGAGCAGGCACGTGATGAGATTTACCAGCGTTACCAGGTTGAGCAGAAGGATGGATACAACCTGACGTCCCGCGGTTTGTATTGCAATGGCTGTTTTGCGGCAGGAATTAACTTTGCCTCAAGTCTGGTAAGCCTGTTTTGGGGCGAAGGTGACATTAAAGAAACCATCAAGATTGCGGTACTGGCCGGCTGGGACGCTGATAA
Organism: Marinilabilia sp.; assembly: GCA_041642395.1. GTDB lineage: Bacteria > Bacteroidota > Bacteroidia > Bacteroidales > Marinilabiliaceae > Marinilabilia. The sequence goes on from JBEPWN010000062.1 coordinate 3,859, forward strand.
TCCTGCTGCAACCTGGGGCGGGCTCCTTGGGTTTATGATTGGAAAGAACGGGGTGGAAGAAGCATTTGGCCGTGAGTTTAGTAACCGCTTCAACATTCACCGTACACGCAGAAATTTCCCAAACCAGGGAATCGACACTTTTGAGAATATGGCAAGGAAAGGCGTTTTTATTATTGACCGCGTTGTTCAGGAGCAAATGGGCGGCGGAATTGACCCGGATAAAAATGTGTGGATCATCCGGTAAAAGAAAATCAGGAAAACGCTAAAAATAATCGATGATGAAACCAAAAATAACAGTCATTGGCAGTTCAAATACCGATATGATCTGCAGGGTTCCCTCCATCCCACTGCCGGGTGAAACCCTTATGGGAACGGAGTTTTCTACCGTACAGGGAGGGAAAGGCGCCAACCAGGCAGTTGCTGCAGCCCGTGCAGGCGGCGATGTAACATTTATTGCCTGTGTGGGCAACGATGCATTTGGACAGCAAGCCATTGAGGCTTATCAAAAAGAAGGTATTGACACATCCTGCATACAAAAAATTGATGGTGCTTCAACAGGTGTGGCATTGATCAATGTGGCCGATTCGGGCGAAAACAGCATTGCAGTTGCAGCTGGTGCCAATGCATATTTGCTGCCGGAAACCATTGACAAATTCAGGGATGTAATTCTTGGCTCAGACATTATCCTAATGCAGCTGGAAATACCAATTGAAACCGTCTGCCACGTTACCTCCATAGCAAGCAAGGCCAACATGCCGGTTGTATTGAACCCCGCTCCTGCCAGGGCAATCGACAAAGAAACCATGAAACTGCTTACACTGGTAACGCCAAATGAACACGAAGCCAGTTTGCTTTCGGCCTCATGGCCTGAAGCGCGGGATGAAAAAGAAAGTGCAATGGAAATCCAAAGACAGGGAGTTAAATCGGTAATTGTAACTCTTGGGAGCAGAGGCGCTTATTACCTGGATGACAAAAGCAGCGGGGTTGTTGAGGGCGAAAAAGTTAAAGCAGTGGATACTACGGCGGCCGGAGATACATTTAACGGCTATCTGGTGGCAGAGCTGGCAAGAGGAAGAAATCTGACCGAAGCCATTGAGCTGGCAAATAAAGCAGCTGCTGTTTCCGTCACAAAAATGGGCGCACAGCCATCGATCCCCCAAATAAATGAATTAACTTAAAACAATAGATCATTAGTATTTTAGATGTAAGATTTAAGTAATTTAGTCAGTAGTTTGTAGTCAGTAGCCAATAGTGGGAATCCGCATACTGAAATACCAAAAGATCCAACAAAATCATATAAATTGAACGCTTTTGGAGGATTATGATTTGAGATAGATTTAAGTACCCCAGCGCAGGGGAAGAAAGCAGTAGCTCATAGCTCATAGCTCGAAGCTCATAGCTGAAAAGGAAGTTTGATAACCCTTTTGCGACATACCCAAACGACTAACATGATTAATTAAAGAGCTGTTTCTAAGCATTTTATATTTTTGTTAGGTAAAAGTAGTCCACAGACAGAAGGCAGAAAAAAACACCCCCAATTCATGTCAATTGACAAAACCCGGCAGCCTGACAAGAAAATTAAACCCTTACATCAATCGCCTGTAATTGAAAACCTCACGTCTTTGCGCTTAGGCATTTTTACGAACCAATGAAAGAAAACACCATGAAAAAAGCACTTTTCTTTTTACTGTCCCTTATGATTCTTTTTAGTGCCCGTGCACAGGAGAAAATTATTTTTGATACTGATTTTGGAAGCGATGCTGATGATCTGGGGGCACTGGCCATGTTGCATGGTTTTATTGACAGCGAAGAATGCGAACTGTTAGGAATTATGATATGGAATACGGAGAAATATGTCGTTTCTGCAATTGATGCTGTAAACCGGTTTTACGGCCATTCAGACATTCCAATGGGAATCAGGCCCGGAGCACCATCGCGAATTGATTTCAACCACACTAAAATCATTGCTGATAATTTACCTCATGAGCTTTCGTACAATGATGCTCCTGAAGTTGTTTCGCTGTACCGAAAAATCCTTTCTGAAAACGAAGACAGCAGTATTGTGCTCGTTACCGTTGGGCCACTGTTAAATATCAAATTGCTGCTTGAATCAGGGCCTTGTGAATATTCTTCTTTAACAGGGAAAGAGTTACTGCATCAGAAAGTAAAAGAAATGGTAGTAATGGGCGGTCAGTATCCGGATGGTGAATGGGAATGGAACTTTAACGGGGACATGCCGGGCGTTACAAAGTTTGTTTTTAATCATATTCATTTGCCTGTGGTGTTTTCAGGCTATGAAATTGGATTAAAAATCAAAACAGGCAGGGTTTTTAATGATATTCCCAAAAATCATCCTCTCCGGCTGGGGTATCAGTATTTCAGTAAACACGCCCCCTGGATGAAAGAAAATTACAACGGCAAAATTCTGGATAATGCATCTTATGACCAAACAGCTGTTTTATATGCAGTTAAAGGCGGCCTGCGAAAATGGTGGATCAAAGTGGACAATGGATACAATGAAGTTGGTAACGAAGGTGAGAATAAATGGATTGAAGAGAAACGTGAAAATACCACGCACTCTTATCTAAAGCTTATTGAAGAGCCGGGAAAAATGGCCGAAATTATAGAATCTTTAATGATGTCAATACTCCGTTAAACTTTTGCAAGTGCCTAATAATAAATGGTTTGAAAAATAACAATGAATTACTTCAACTCTTTGATAATAAAAACTTTGTGTCTTTGTGTCTTTGCGTTTAAGCTTTTTTTTAACGGACTATTGTGATGTATGACTTGAAATAAATAGTATGAATGCAAAAGTTTTAGAATTAACCAAGATGATTGATCATTCCATACTTCATCCGACTCTTACCGATGAAGATTTGAAAAAGGAATGTGAAGTTGCGCTTAAGTATAATGTGGCATCTGTATGTGTGAAGCCTTACGCGGTAGATCAGGCTAAAGAGCTGTTAAAAGGTTCTGAGGTACTGGTTGGCTGTGTCATTGGCTTTCCCGCCGGCAACAGCGCTATTCCGGTAAAGGTGTTCGAAGCCCGGCAGGCCATAAAAGACGGAGCTGTGGAAGTTGACATGGTCATCAACATAGGCAAGGCTCTGGGAGGCGACTGGGAATACGTTGAGAAGGAGATAAAAGCCGTAACGGATGCCTGCCATGATGGAGGAGCCATTGTGAAAGTGATATTTGAGACTGATTTTGTGGATCGGGAAGAAGACATCATCAGCCTCTGTGAAATTTGCACCAAAGTCGGGGCCGATTATGTCAAAACATCTTCCGGTTTTGGTTTTGTGAAACAAGCCGATGGCAGCTACAATTACCAGGGAGCTACCATTTCAAACCTGAAACTAATGAGGGAGCATTCCGGGCCAAATGTAAAAGTGAAAGCAGCAGGTGGCGTCAGAACGCTTGACGATTTAATTGCTGTCCGGAAAGCAGGTGCAGACAGATGCGGGGCTACAGCCACAGCGGCCATGATCGATGAAGCCATTAAACGGTTTGGAGGTTGATGAATCACCACCGCTGCGAGTCGTTTTTTGTTATTTAAAAACAATATAAAATTGCAATACTCCGCCACTGTCAACATGCGCTTGCTTTAAATCACGGGCTTATCAATATTATATGTTTTATCACTATCGTCCGCAGAAATTAATTTTTTGAAAGAAGATTGCTTCTCCCGATTTCGTGCCTTATCGGGATCGCAATAACGCTGTCCTACAGGCTTTAAGCAGGGAAAACAGGGGGGAATGCCTAAATTGAAGCACGATCTACACAGTTTGGCCGTTCCTTGTTTATTGGATCATTTTGTATGATATTTTGGAAGAAGCAGGAATTGATGTTTAGCTTGTTGATGGTCGTCAGACCAAACAAGTTCCTGATCGTAAAGCCGAATGGAAAGATTTGTGGAACACATAACCAGAGATTGCTTCGGGCGGCGCCCTCGCAATGACGGGCATCAGAAAAGAGGTCGGGGAAGAAAGCAGGGCGGCTGCGCCGCCCTGCTTTCTCCCCCTCTCAGATAATAGACGGGCGTCATTGCGAGGGTTTATACCCGAAGCAATCTCTGGTGGAATTGTGACCTCGTCCGTGTGGGTTTCTTTGTGAAAGACAAAGCAGCAGAGCTGAGCGGTAATCCACACAGTTAAAAGTGGCCAACCATTAATTATCTGAATTTTTGTTTGTTACAAACAATCTTTCATTGGTAACGTAGTGAAGCAATCTCAATTTATCAAACTCAAATCACAAACCCTTTAAAACGTAATATTTATGTGATTTCGTCAGTTTTTTCGTGTATGTCAGTAATTGAAATCCAACTGCTGGCTACTGCCTAACGACTAATTTACTTTCATATAAAAGTCTAATCATTAATTGAAAATAATCCCCATGAAACGAATTATAGTAATCCTCATTATTGGATTTTTAACGTCTTCGGCATTTGGACAAACTCTTCCTTTATTAAAAATATCTGAAGACAAAAGGCATTTTGTAACTCAGGACAACGAGCCATTTTTCTGGCTGGGCGGCACGGCCTGGGAATTAATTCATCGATTAACCAAAGATGAAATTGATTTATATCTTACCGATCGGGCCGAGAAAGGGTTTACCGTTGTCCAAACCGTCATTCTGGCCGAGCTCGATGGATTAAACACACCCAACGCCTATGGTGAAGAACCATTAATTAATAACAATCCTGAAAAATTGAATTCCAAATATTTTGAGTTGGTCGATTATGTGATTGAGAAATCGGAAGAACTCGGATTATACGTAGGTCTTTTACCAACATGGGGAGATAAATTCAATAAAGGATGGGGAGTTGGTCCTGTTATTTTCAACAAGCAAAATGCAAAAATATATGGAGAAAAAGTTGCGAAAAGATACCTCAATAATTCTAACGTTATATGGATATTAGGCGGAGATCGTGCCCCTGAAACCATTGAACATTCGGACATTATTCGTGCGATGGCTAAGGGTATCCGAAATGTTGATACGAAACATTTAATTACCTACCATCCTCCGGGCGGCCATAACGCAATCGACTATTTTAATGAGGACTGGCTGGATTTTGACATGTTTCAAAGCGGACACAGCAGGTTGGCAAGAGAGTATCAATTTGTCATAAAATCAAACGAAAAATCACCATCTAAACCGGTTGTGAACGGTGAAGCGAGATATGAAAATATCGAAGACCGGTTTTGGGAAAACAAGAAATACGGATGGCTGGATGACGCTGATGCAAGAGTCTCGGCCTATTGGAGCATGCTTTCAGGTGCGGCAGGATATACATACGGATGTAACGACATCTGGCAAATGTATGACATTACAAGAAGCCCAAATCTTCAAGCCCGTACTGACTGGAAAATATCATTGGGTCTGCCGGGTTCTGAGCAAATGGGATTTATGAAGGAAATACTTGAAATGTTTGACTGGCAAAGCATGGTGTATGATCCAACACTGATTGTCAATGAAAACATCAGGGATGAATCACACATAATTGCGGCCATTGGAGAAGACAGAGGTTTTATTTTAGCATACACCCCTACCGGAAAACCAATTGAACTCAATGTTTCCCAACTAAAAACCAATACTTTATACAGCTATTGGTTTAATCCACGTAGCGGCAAGATGAAATTTACAGGAAAAAATAAAATGACTTCTAAAATGGAATTTAAACCTTGGGCCGATGGTTGGGGCAGTGATTTTTTATTGATTGTTACGGGAAAAAAGCTTGACATGGATTATGTATTCAACACATCGAAGCATTCACTAACTCCTTCATCGAGATCAGCAACAGAAAACTTACCATAGGCAGGAATTACAAGGAAGAGGTGATGAAGAGGCTTTCCTGAGATTACTACGGATAATCGCTGACGATATTAAAAAGCAACTGGGAATAGACTAAATTTTGTTTTTACTAATGATCTTAAGTAATATGTCCCCCTTTGTATTTTTTTTGCAGCCCCAATAAAAAGTTACGCAGAAACTGGTCGTTGCACGGACGATATTGACTTTGGCTAGGGCTACGAAAGAAAGCGCTTAATTCGTGCTTACTTATTCGCATAT
>JBEPWN010000063.1:0-9885 GCA_041642395.1 Marinilabilia sp.
CACAAAGACGCAAAGCTTTTATTATCAAAGAGTTGAAGTAATTCATTGTTATTTTTCAAACCATTTATTATTAGGCACTTGCAAAAGTTTAACGGAGTATTGTAGAAATTAAAACATGAATAATTTCTATTTTCGAGCTAAAGTAAATAAATACCATCCGATTTGCAAGTACAAAAAATGTTATCAATAATTAAACCAAATGCCGGAAAAAACCCATTTTCCTTACTCAAATAATTTAACATACTCAGCAATTTTAGATTATTCATAGTCGGGATTGCCTTTTCACAAATTCAACCAAAATAACACTAACTCTTTCAAAAAAAGTCATTTTTACTACAAATTATCAATAAAAATCAATATTTACTTCACTTTTTTAAGTAAAAGCGCATTTTTTATTAGATTTGCATATTCAAAAAGTCAAAACCACAAACAATATTTATTTATGAACGAATCAAAAGTACTCAAGTACATTGAGGATTTTATGGCAAATGTTAAAGCCAAAAGTCCCAATGAACCGGAATTTCATCAAGCTGTGCATGAAGTAGTTGAAAGTCTGGCTCCTTTTATTCTGGAGAATCCCATTCTGATGAAGAACAAAATACTGGAACGCATGACCGAACCGGAAAGAATCATCAGCTTCAGGGTACCCTGGATTGATGATCAGGGTGAAGTGCAAATCAACAGAGGATATCGGGTTCAGATGAGCAGTGCAATTGGTCCTTACAAAGGGGGTCTTCGTTTCCATGCTTCAGTAAATCAGAGTATCTTAAAATTCCTGGCTTTTGAGCAGGTTCTGAAAAACAGTCTGACATCATTACCAATGGGTGGTGGGAAAGGTGGTTCTGATTTCAATCCTAAAGGCAAGTCGGATCAGGAAGTCATGAAATTTTGTCAATCCTTTATTACTGAGTTGGAGCGTCACATCGGACCCAACACCGACATTCCTGCCGGTGACATTGGAGTAGGCGGCCGCGAAATCGGTTTTATGTTCGGTCAATACAAGCGTTTGGCCAATGCTTTCCAGGGAACATTCACAGGTAAGGGAGCAGAATGGGGCGGCAGTCCGCTTCGTCCCGAAGCCACAGGATATGGTGCTACCTATTTTGCTCAGGAAATGTTGTCCACAAAAAATGACAGTTTCAAAGGAAAAACAGTAACCGTCAGCGGATCGGGCAACGTGGCCCAATATGCAGTAGAAAAAGTTCTCGAACTTGGCGGAAAACCTGTAACTCTCTCCGATTCAAGCGGATCAATATATGACCCTCATGGAATAGATGCAGAAAAACTGGAATACGTTAAACTCCTGAAAAATGCCATTCGCGGACGCATCAAAGAATACGCGGATAAATATCCCGATGTGGAGTATTATGAAGGAGAAACTCCCTGGAAAGTAAAATGTGATGTGGCTTTGCCATGTGCAACTCAAAACGAGTTGGATGGCGATGATGCACACAGACTTATAGAAAACGGATGCATTTGCGTATCGGAAGGAGCCAATATGCCTTCAACACCCGAGGCTGTTCACATTTTCCTTGAGAAAAAGATTCTTTTTGGTCCTGGCAAAGCGGCCAATGCAGGAGGAGTTGCAGTTTCCGGACTTGAAATGAGTCAAAATTCAATGCGGATCAGCTGGACACGCGAAGAAGTTGACCAGAAACTGAAATCAATCATGAAAAACATTCACTCTGCCTGCGTGAAACACGGAACACAAAGCGATGGTTATGTTAATTATGTAAATGGAGCCAACATCAGCGGTTTCATCAAAGTAGCCAATACCATGCTGGCACAAGGCATTGTTTAAAATGCGGTCATTATATCAATAGTCCTTTAAATTTTTACAAGTGCTATTGAATCATCTGTTTACACTCAAAAGGTAATTTTGCATTAAAATGCAGATTTTTAATATTGTACTATTTATCTTAAACAATAGTTCGTTAAAAAAAGGCTAAACGCAGAGACGCAAAGACGCAAAGTATTTATTATCAGAGAGTTGCGATTAACGTTCGTTTATTGACAAATAGCTGTTTGTTAGGCACTTACAAAACTTTAACGGAGTATTGTTAAATCTTATTTCTAAAAATCTAACGATCTATTGTATATACCAGTCAAAAACAAAAACCCGCAAGAAAATTTCTTGCGGGTTTTGTTTTTATAATCCTGAACCAAACGTCACACTAGTGACCGCTTACATCACCACCACCAGATTCAGTAACTTTATTAACACTTGGATCTCCATAATAATCAACATCGGCTCCACCACTGGCTGAAGCTTCGAGCTGTTCGGAAGCAAAAACTTCAACATCGGCTCCACCCGATGAAGAGGCAATGACCTCCCTGGCAATTAATTTCCTGGCCTTAATGTCAGCTCCGCCGCTTGCATGAGCTTCCAGATAATCAGTCTTACCTTCAATAACAATATCAGCTCCGCCGCTTGAATTCAAATAAACTTCCGAGGCATTAATATTTATCACGGCATCGGCTCCACCCGATGAAGAAATTTTAATTTTATCAGCATTTATCTGTTCGGAGCTTTTCAGATCGGCACCCCCTGATGCATGCAGCCCGGTTACCTCTTTCATTGTCACATAAACAGAAGCTGATCCGGAAGTAAACCAGCTAAAAAACCCTCTATCAATATCAACGTTGAGAACATTACCTTTAACTTCAGTTCTCACCCTATCAATAATGTCCTCATCGCCTTCCACAACAACTTCAGTTGCGGTGCCCTGTTTTACAAATACATTGACACCGGAAGCAGCACTGACTTCAGTAAAATCATCTTCAACCGATCGTGACTCCTTGTTTTGAGCGGTTCCCTGAGCAATAAATGCAGGAGACATCATCATAAAAAGAAGCAAAAAAGCAAAAAGCGTTTTCATAATTTAGTTTTTTAATTAAAAATCTAATATTAATATCAATACTCCGTTAAACTTTTTCCAAATATTGTAAGTCAATTATTTAAAATCCAAAGGTTATTTTTTGATAAGGTATAGATTATCAAATTCATAAGATTCATCTTAAATCTTGTATCTAAATATCTAACAATCTATTGAAATATGACGCCTTCGGGACATATTAAGTTACAATAACCCACCTAAAAAAGTTTTTTCAAAAAATTTAAAGCTTTTAAAGCAAGAGTTTCTATTTTCGTGCCGGATTTAACCAATTTAAAATATACAAATGGAACAGGAAGCACGACTAACCTTACCCCGTAAAACCATTCTCGGCATTCAATTTCTTTTTGTGGCCTTTGGTGCCACCGTTCTGGTCCCGCTTCTTGTTGGAATTAGTCCGTCCATTGCATTATTGACCGCCGGCATCGGAACTCTTCTCTTCCACCTTATTACAAAAGGAAAAGTCCCGGTTTTTCTTGGCAGCAGTTTTGCCTTTATTGCCCCAATTATTGAAGCTACCAGGTTGTTTGGTTTTGCCGGCACACTCTCCGGCATTATTGCAGTGGGATTGGTTTACACCGCTATGTCGGCCATTGTAAAATGGCGGGGGCCGGCCCTTGTGGACAAAATTTTTCCATCGGTGGTGGTTGGTCCTGTCATTATGGTCATCGGACTCTCACTGGCCGGTGAGGGAGTAAAAATGGCGACACAAAACTGGCCATTAGCTCTTACAGCATTGATCACAGCCATTGTAGTTGTTATTTATGCTCGCGGGATGCTCAAACTGATACCCATTTTTTGTGGAATCATTGTTGGATATCTGACAGCCCTTTTTACCGGAAATGTAGATCTGTCGTTAATTTCCGATGCTGCCTGGTTTGCTCTTCCGGAGTTTACAACTCCTGAATTTAGCTGGGGTGCCATTTTATATATGATTCCTGTGGCCATAGCTCCCCTCATTGAGCATATTGGCGACATGTATGCAGTGGGTGCAGTTGCAGGAAAGAATTACGTAAAGGACCCGGGACTCCACCGCACCATGCTTGGCGATGGACTGGCAACAGCCATTGCAGGAAGTGCCGGAAGCATACCGAATACGACCTATTCTGAGGTAACCGGGGCAATCTCACTCACCAAAGTAACGGACCCAGTGGTGATGCGCATTTCGGCCATTACAGCCATTGTTTTTTCTATATTGGGCAAAGTAAGCGGATTTCTGGAATCAATTCCTGCAGCAGTATTAGGCGGAATTATGTTACTTTTGTTTGGAATGATTGCCAGCATTGGTATTAAAACCCTTGTTGATTCCAAAACCAGCATCAATAAAACCCGCAACCAGGTTATTATCTCAATCATACTTACTGTCGGCATAGGAGGAGCAGTTATTCAAATTGGTAATTTTTCACTTGCCGGCATCGGTCTGGCAGCTGTAACAGGTGTGATTCTGAATCTCATACTGCCCGACAAATCCAAACCCGTAACCCCTAAGAAATAAAGGCTGTATATACAGACACTGAATAAACCATAAGGCAAATAAACTGTTATAAGTCAATAGACCGTAAGATTTTTAGATATAAGATTTAAGATGAATCGTATTTTATTGATAACCTGTTTCTTAACACAAACAACCCACAAGCTTTAAGCAATTACATCTTAGACCATTACAAAAGTTTAACGGACTATTGATAAGTAGAACCCGTCTATAAAGTCGGGAAAGGGTCTTAATAATCATGTGCCCGGTTAGATTTCCCCTACTCCGGACAAGCATTAATTCCTGAAAAAAAACAGCAGGATTCGTTGCAACATTAAAAAAATCTGCCTATTGTTTTTGCAGCGCCCTAAGAAATAATGATATGCTGAAAAACCTTGGAAATAAAACCGCCATCACTTATGGAACCGACCATATAAGTTATGGACAATTAATGGGTAAAATTGGTCAGTTCGCTGAATTATATAATTTGGCTCCGGGCGACAAAGTGGCCATTTTTATGGAAAACCGGCCGGCATGGATATATTCTTTCTATTCTGTCTGGAAAAACAAAAACATTGCTGTACCCGTTGATTATCTGGCCACCGCTGATGAAGTGGCCTTCATTCTCAGCGACTGCAAACCGGGTGTAATTTTCACTTCTTCCGCCAGCGAAGCGGTTATCCGGGAAGCGGTTGAGAAGGCAGCCATTCAACCCAAAATTATTCTGGCAAATCAGATTGAAAAAATCAATGAAAACATAAATACTGATGGCAGTTTGCCCGATGTTAATGTCAATGATACTGCAGTGATCATATACACTTCAGGAACTACTGGGAGTCCCAAGGGTGTAATGCTGTCTTACGATAACCTGAAGGCAAACCTCGAAGGAGTAGCCGAAAGAATCAAAATTTATACTGCGGAAAGACGCACTTTAATCCTGTTACCCCTCCACCACATTTTCCCACTGGTGGGAACGATGCTTGCTCCCCTTTATGCCAGAGGAAGTGTATCAATCAGCCCCTCAATGGCCTCCCCCGATATCATCAAAACACTTCAGGACAATAAAATCAACATCCTCATTGGCGTACCCCGTTTATATGCAGCCATCCGAAAAGGCATAAAAGACAAGATAAATGCAAGCGGTTTAGCACGGGCTTTATTTGCACTGGCACGAAAAATCAACAATAAAACTTTCTCAAAGACTTTATTCAAAACTGTTCATCAGAAAATGGGTGGTTCACTGCAATTCCTGGTATCAGGAGGTGCTGCTCTCGATCCGGAAATAGCAAGTGACTATCAGACACTTGGATTTGAAGTCCTGGAAGGATATGGTATGACTGAGGCTGCCCCGATGATTACTTTTACCCGGCCCGGCCGTGTCGTGATTGGCTCACCAGGTGAAGCACTTCCCGGAACTGAAATAAAAATTGTTGATGGCGAAATTACTGCTTCCGGCCGGCAAATTATGCAGGGATATTACAATCAGCCGGAAGAAACGGCACGGATAGTTCGCGACGGATGGCTTTACACCGGTGATCTCGGATATTTAGACGATAAAGGATATTTATTTATTACCGGCCGGAAAAAAGAGATTATCGTGCTTTCAAACGGAAAAAATATTAACCCTTCAGAATTAGAGTCTAAACTGGAAGAATATGCTCTTGTGCGTGAATGCGGGGTATTCTTTAGAGACGATCTGTTACAGGCCATCATTGTACCGGAGAAAAGCACCATCGGACAGCCGGAAGAAAAAAGCATTGAAGACATCATCCGGTGGAACGTCATTGATGATTTTAACCATCATGTGTCCGCTTACAAAAAAATCATGCGTTTCCATATTACCGATCAGGAATTACCAAGAACACGACTATCAAAACTTCAGCGTTTTAAACTGGAAGAACTGGCACAACAAAGCGATCAAAAACAGGAAGATGACTCCGGCAGGGAACCCGACTTTGAAGAGTACCGCATGATTACCGACTATTTGTCCCGGGAAAAGGGGCGCGACGTATTGCCTCATCACCATCTGGAAATGGATCTTGGATTAGACTCACTCGACAAAGTAGGATTTGAAACATATCTGCATCAAACTTTCGGGGTAAGTATTCAACCCCAGGAAATGATCCGTTTCAACAATGTTCATTTACTTGCTGAGCATGTGCGGGAAGCCAAGACAAAAGTTGATGAACAAAAAATCAATTGGAGAGATATATTACGTGAAAAAGTCAATCTTCAATTACCAAAGACTTGGGCCACTGGAAGTCTGATGGTGCATGTTTTTAAATTATTTTTCAAAATCTATTTTAAATTTAAAGGCAGGGGAATGGAAAAAATTCCCGAAGGACCATTTATTATTGCCCCAAACCATCAAAGTTTTTTTGATGCTTTATTTGTTGCTTCGTATCTGCAAACAAAACAAATCAAAAAAACATATTTCTATGCAAAAGAAAAACATGTAAATAATCCATGGTTGAAATTCCTGGCCAACCGGAATAACATCATCGTTATGGATCTGAACAACGACCTGAAAGCCTCCATTCAAAAAATGGCCGAAGTGCTCAGGCGCAATAAAAATCTCATCATATTTCCGGAAGGAACACGTACCAAATCCGGGAAACTGGGACAATTTAAAAAGACTTTTGCAATATTAAGCCGTGAACTTGATATTCCCGTTGTACCGGTATCCATTAAGGGTGCCCATGAAGCACTCCCAAAAGGCAGTTTGTTTCCACGCCCCTTTAAAAAAGTTGAGATAGAATTTCTGGATCCTGTATATCCCGGAGAAAACAGCTACGAATCGCTGGCCGGAAAAGTGAAGGATCAAATCTATTATAATATGAATGAATCGGCCTGAAATACTTTTCATTGACATAAAAACTTCTTAACTTTTAAAAAAATAGCGGATATGAAAAAAGCAGGTATATTCATTGCCCCCGGTTTTGAAGAGGTTGAGGCACTCACAGCAGCCGATGTACTGAAACGTGCAGATGCAGATGTGGAATTGATTTCCATAACAGAAGATAAAAGTGTAAGCGGCAATCATGGTTTAACGATAGTCTGCGACAGAGTTTTTGAAGGCAAGCCCATCGATGAAAAAGACATTCTGATTTTACCCGGAGGAATGCCCGGTGCCAAAAACCTGCAGGATTTTGCCCCACTTATCAATTTAATTCGCGATTATGATTCTCGACAAAAATGGATCGCTGCCATTTGTGCTGCTCCAATGATCATTGGAGAAATGGAGTTGCTTAAAAATCGCAAAGCCACCTGTTTCCCCGGATACGAACATCACTTGAAAGGAAGTCATTTCTATCCCGTTCCAGCCATTACCGACGGACACATCATTACAGGACGGGGAGTTGGAGCAGCGATGGAATTCGCGCTTGAAATTGTAGCAAATCTTTATGGACACGAGACTGCCAGTCAACTTAGACAAAAAATGGTGGTTCCGGATCTGGCTTCCCATTAATAAATAAATATGTCCAATTCCCCAATCATTTACTGGTTTCGTAACGACCTTCGTTTAAATGACAATACCGCCTTTTTGAAGGCCGTGGAAACCGCCAGACCCATTATTCCTGTATTCATCATTGATGATCTGTGGTACGATTCCATTAATTCATCAGGGTTTTCTCGAACCGGACAGAAAAGAAAGCAATTCCTGGCTGAATCGTTGCTCGATCTTAAAAAATCATTAAACAGACTGGGTAATACATTGCACATTTTCAAAGGTGATACCGTCTCGGTTATTAATGAATTAAGAAAAATAATAAGGGCTGAAAAAATTATGGCCCAGCGTGAGTTTACATGGGAAGAAATTGAGATCGAAAAAAAGATATCAGCTCATGGCTCCCTGGATTTGATATGGGGATCCATGCTCTATCAACCCGACCAGATAGATTTTCCGACAGAAAAATCACCATTTTATTTCACCAGATTTAAAAATAAAGTCACCGAACAACCTTTCATACCTTCCCCCCTCCCAACAGTCAAAAATATTCCGGCCCCTGCTGATTTGGTTTGGCCGGAAACATTGCCATTTTTTAATCCGGGACAGTTTATCCAACAAAGAAAAGAAACCTTATTTGAGGGCGGTGAATCAAAAGGTCGAAAAAGAATGAATGAATACATAACTGCCGGCGGACCATTGCATTATTCTGAAACGCGCAACAATCTTGAGGGAGAAAACTTTAGCAGCAAATTGGGTCCATGGCTGGCCAATGGCTCTTTATCACCACGAATGTTCTTTGCAGAACTTATGATTCTCAAAGAAAACAATCCGGAAAAGGCAGAAAATATCAATCCACTCATTCAGCAATTGATATGGCGCGACTATTTTCGTTATTTGTTTTTGCGATATGGCAAAAAATTGTTCACTGTTAAAGGACTCAGAAAAACAGAACCTGGCATGCACAATGACTTAGAAACCTTTGAGCGCTGGAGAAAAGGAAAAACGGGTGAGCCACTCATTGATTCACTGATGCACGAGTTGGAAGAGACCGGTTTTATGAGCAACCGTGGCCGAATGCTTGTCAGTTCCTATTTATGTAAAGACCTCAAAGTGAATTGGCAGTGGGGCGCTGCATGGTTCGAATCGGCCCTTACAGACTATGATGTTTGTAGTAACTATGGCAATTGGGCCTACCAAAGCGGAAGAGGGACCGACAGCCGGGTAAACCGAAGGTTCAATCTCAAGACCCAGGCTAAAAAGTTTGATCCAAAAGGTGAATATGTGAGTAAATGGCTCTGATTACTTAAGATCATCACCCCGCGAAAGCCAAAATTTCCGTCCGTAGTATCATGTCGGCATAAAATCTTGCACTTTAAAGGAAATTTATCACGATAGATAATTTATTTATAAAAACTTATATATTGTAACCGGAACCTTCTTAACAGACAGATGACCTAAAACAAACTTTGCTTAGTTTACAAAACGGGCACTACTTAATCTTTTTCGTCCAGGTTAATTTACAATAGCCCATTTAACTTTTATAATAAGCTTTTATTCAGTTATTTGTGCTCAAAAGGTTTTTTATTAAAATTAAAATTTTCAAGGTCATACGATCCATCTTAAATCTTATATCTAAAAATCTAACGGTCTATTGATTTAAAAACCTTATATCTTTGCACCAGAATTATACAACATGGAAAAACAACAAAATTCTACAAAGAAATGCTTTGTCTGCAACATGGAAATCAGCAAAGAAAAAACAAGTTACAATTCGCATATAAATCTGCCCGTTTGCGATAAGTGCAAAGGAACAAGCGCAGAAAAAAAAGCAGAAAAAGAAGCCCTCGAATCACTGGGAGATGGTTTTATATGCGGTTGCATTTAGTCATCTGTTACTTTTAATACCATGCCATCACCGGTGATATCGCGAAGTAATTCATCCGGTTCTCCATAATAGTAAATGCGTCCGTTGCCATCAATTTTTGCATTTAAAATCCCCAACACATCACAGAAAATCAGTCCTGACCCATAAAGCCTGATATCAGCATCCGACAGTGTCATAGATCTGG
>JBEPWN010000064.1:0-9860 GCA_041642395.1 Marinilabilia sp.
GAAAAAAAACAACAAAAAGCACACTCGGGATGCCTGTGCTGAGCCTGTCGAAGCAAGTAATTTTCGGGCAAGCGTTGAGTTTATCCCGATCCTTCGGGAAAGTAAATGGTACTTTATGGACAGACACTATTTACCTGTTTCATGCAATATTAGCATTGGATGATGAGGCTGGCGCACCATTTTTTTGATGATATGCGGATTGAACATGCGTTTGAAAAAGCTATGATGATGTCGTACCATGGTTAGTAGAGTAGCTTTCTTTTCATCCATGAATTTCAAGATGGACTTGCATATATCTCCTTCAGCATCTATGAAATGAAAACTAAGTTTTATGCCGGGAAAATATGAAGCAATTTTTTCTTCAGATTTAAGACGATCAATATTTTCATTTTCCAGAACGTTAACGAAGAGCAGTTCGCTGTTATAGGTTTTTACCAGGTCGTTAAGAGGCGCGGCCATTTTAGAAATATCCACATCTTCCAGATCTGTTGCAAAAACGATTTTATTTGGTGGATGAAATTCGGCATTTATTGGCACTATGATCATTGGATGATGGACATGCTTTATTATTTCCAGGGCGTTGCTTCCAAGAAGGAAGTATTCGAGAGCGCTCTCTCCTTTACATCCAAGAACAATAAGTTCCGGTTCATAATCTTCAATTTCCTGTCTGATGATTTCTGTTATAGTGCCAAACCGGGAAGCTACTTCAATTTGTGCTTTGGGATTTGTGGCGTGTAGTAATGAAAGTTCTTTTTTCAAACCGCGCATGCTTTCCTCGGCCATTTCTTCTTTTACCTGCATGATATAAGGACTGCCACTGAACTCCACATCGAAAACATTCAGTAGCTGGAACCTTGTGTTGCTTTTTTCAAACATGTTAAGTGCATATAAAGCAGCGTTCCGGGCAGTTTCAGAAAAATCGGTGAGTAAAATAACGCGTTTCATAGAACTGGTATTTTGAGGGTTATACAATTCTGTGAGAACTGATTTGTTTTTCCCTGTTAAAATCAGATTCTTAATGTATTAAAAATTTACGAAATATTTTATTAAATGGAAAGATTTTTTTAATCTGGTCTATTCATAAGTTTTCGTCATGAGATGTTTAATTGCCAATAAATACTTTATCTTTAAATTCTTACATGTTTTTCAGCAAGCCCTAAATAGTCCAGTTAGGTTAGGAATGAGTCTGCTTTGGGTATTGTAAATAAGACTTTTAATAATTTCAAGTGGCAAATTATATCAGGCAAATTACTTCAAAGCAGAGTATTTTTATTGATATTTATCCTAATAAATTGTAGAAATGTTAAATAAAAGCTGAAATAAAACTTATAGCGGAATGATGTCTCAATACCGGATTTATAGGATTCGTTCCATCACAAATACACCATGGGTTCCCTGCCGGTCTTCGCCCGATCCTACTATTTGTCCCATGGCATTGATGTTACCTGTTCTTTCCTCTGGTTCATAATCCTCTGACTTTCCGGAAAGAACCACAGCACATGATTCAGTAAGATGTACTTGTCCTTCTTCAACCTTACCGGTTAGTTTAACACGGACAAACATTGAAGTATCATCCGGAATGATTTCTTTGAAGACAAGATGTCCTGATATTTTTTTGCCGCGCTGAAAGAGGCGTGCTTCGCCATGGTCTTCCCCTCCGTCAAATTCCTCACGGAAGCGCCAAAAACCGGTTAAATCAGCATCTTTTTTCATAAGGATATGTTTAAAGTCCCAAAAACTGAATGGAGAGTCCTGATGCAAATATAATGATGCCCGCCAGAAAATGAGAAAGGGGCTGAAGTTTATTAAGTTTTACATGTGATAGTCCGATGGATGCCCCCCATACTGCAACCATCATTGTGCTGATGGTTACGATCGCAAATACTGAGGTCACCATAACCAGCGCACCGATGCTTTCATGAGCTGCAGGGTACATTAAAACGGGAATCAGTGGCTCACATGGTCCGAGCACGAAAATGATCAACAACATCCAGGGGGTTGTTTTGGAATTATCCTGTGTCTTTCCCTGCCCTTGATTTATTTGCTTATGCCTGTAATAATGACGAAGTCCCCATACTGCATATAGAAGTCCAAAAGCAATGAGTGCCCAGGCTGCAAGATTACCCCTGATGCCTTCAATCCAGGTGAGTTTTTGCAACTGGGTGCCAATGATGATTCCTATAGCTCCAATGACTACACTGCTGAGTACGTGTCCGATGCCACAAAGGGCAGTCAGGCTCAATGTGCGTTTGAGTTTCCATTGACGGGCTTTGCCGATCATAATGAACGGAAGATAATGATCGGGCCCCAGGATGGTGTGTATTAAGCCAATGCTGGCAGCACTCCAAAGAAGTATGGTGAGTTCATTTGTCATTATGGGAAACAGATATGATGTAATTATTGATTATTCTTTTGCGATAAGTAAAATTTAATGATTTTCTTAATTGAGTTACTGCTGATTTTGTTGAAATCTATTTCTTTTGGATTGAAAAATTGGTAATCGGCAATGTCATCAGCTGCTTTAATCTTTTCAAAGCTTTTTACTTTGCATGCATAGCCATAGTCTGTTGTAAAAACCGAATAACCGCTAAAAATATATTCATTGGGAAAACTTGTGAGATATGACATTTCGGTGATGTCGAGATTCAGTTCTTCTTTCAGTTCTCTTTTCAATGCACCTTCCCCGCTTTCCATAGGATCCACAAATCCTCCCGGAAGATCAAGAGAACCCATGGCCGGTTCAGAACCCCGGACTGTCAATAAGATTTGGCCGTCTTCATTTTCAATGACGGCAGCAACAGCCGCCGCGCTATTTATGAAAAATATAAAGCCGCAACTGTCACATCTGAAAGATTTTGGGGAATCTGGCTTGAAAAGGCCTGAACCACAATTGGGACAATACTTGAGTACTTTCTCCGGACGTGTCATAAATAAAAATTAGTTGGTATTTTAAAGTTTTTAGGGTTTGGGTATTTTGGATCATTTGTCGTAGAATTACTGTAAACCTAAAAACAAATGGACAAATCAACAAGGTTTTTATGTAAAAATTAAAACCCGGGTAAATCTATTGTTACAGTCGGGATAAGCAATAAAAATCCTAAAATAACAAATATGATGATCAGCGGGGCTATCCAGCGGGCCCATTTTACATATGGGATGCGGGCTACACCAAGCACTCCGATAAGTACACCTGATGTGGGAGTTATCAGATTGGTAAAACCATCTCCAAATTGAAATGCCATAACGGTGGCTTGCCGGGAAAGGCCGATCAGGTCGCTGAACGGCGCCATGATGGGCATAGTCAATGCAGCCTTGGCCGACCCGCTTGGAATTACCACATTGATGACGGTTTGAATGACATACATTATTCCCACCGATGCTATATTACCCATATCTTCCATTCCGCCGGCCATGGCATGCAAAATGGTATGCACAATCCGGCCGTCCTCCAGTATTACGATGATACCACCTGCCAAACCAACAATGAGTGCTGCCGACATAATATCTTTTGCGCCCTCAAGAAATAAATGGGTGATCTGGTCGGCGCTTTTGTTCATAGCTATACCGGATAAAATGCCCATGGCAAAGAAAAGGGTTGCTATTTCCATGATGTACCATCCAAAACCCATTACTCCGACAATCAGGAACAGAATTGTAAAACCAAGGATGACCAATACAAATGCGGGTGCGGATTTTCGTAAGGCCAAAAAACCTGTTGCTGCAAAGATAGCGGTAAGTCCGGGTAGAAAGAAAGTTGTGATGCCATCACCGCCTCCAATGGTGAGGGTGGTTACAGGCCAGTGAATTGAAAACAGTATAAGTGCAGTCAATATTGCGAAATAAGCAAACCATGTCGATTTATAGGTGACGTTTCCGGTGTCCGTATCATTCTCTTTGATCTCATGCCGCCAATGGTGGTCTTCTTCATATACAGGCGACCGTTTTGGATCTTTTTTGATGCGGCCGGCATACCAGAGAATGTACGAAATGCCGGTAATGTTGATCACCACCCATGAAAACAGACGGTATTCAAAGCCTGAGAATAATGGCAATCCCGCCAGTCCCTGTGCAATGCCAATGGTAAAGGGATTCAGGACGGCACCGGCAAATCCGAGCCCTGCTGCCACAAATACCATGGAAACACCTGTAATGCTGTCATATCCCATCGAAATGGCCAGCGGAACGACTATTACCACAAAGGCAATGGTTTCTTCGCTCATCCCAAAAACAGCCCCAAACACCGAGAACATGAGCATGACCATGGCGATAATCAGATTATTGGTGCCAATGGCCCTAAAGATTTTAAATCTGTCGAGCCGTTTGGTGAATTTAAGGAAGGATAGAATGCCTATATCAATGGCTTTGCTGTCATTCATGATCCAGAATGCCCCGCCTATCATCAGAATGAAAACGATGATGCCCGCCTGCTTTTCAAAGCCGTCGAACATGGCTGAAAATACTTGCCAGGTTTGTGGCTGACTTTCTACCTGACGAAACTCAACCTCAGGGATTTCACTTTCTGCAGGGGCATCACCTGTCATTACATATTCACCTCCGGGAACAAACCAGGTGGCTATGGCAGCGACTACTATAAGTGAAAATACAATTACATAAGTGTGAGGAACTTTCTTAAACATTGGTCTTACTCTTTAATTATATTATCTCCAAAAATAGCCTTTTGACCCGGATTTACCATGATTGAGTGGAAAAAAGATGAGTGGATGGGATGGTTGTAATTGCATGGGGCATGGAGCACGGGGCAAAGGGCAAAGGGTGCAGTGTTGGACGGTGAAGTGGTTGGAAAGATTGAAAGTGCCCTTACGGGCGGTTGCTTCGCAACTTGCTTTGTCAGCCAATTGCGAAGATTGACCCAGATAATAAAAGCCTTGCATGCTTGATTTTCCCCACTGGACATCGATAATTGATCATCGATCATTAATAATTGATAATTGATAATTGATCATCGATCATTGGTCATCGATAATTGATCATTGATTCATTGATCATCGATCATTGATAATTGCCCTCTTTAATATTCCCCTGAAAATCGTTTTACAAAATTGCGATATGCCGTAAAAGCATTGGCCCGTGAAATAAAACCGAGATACTTACCTTTATCAATCACAGCAATATTAAACCGACCTGAGGTGCGGAATATTTCTACCAGGTCTTCCATGGTGTCATCGGGACTGATGAAATATTCGGGCATGTACATGATGTCGTTTACATGGGTTTTTTCGTAAAGTTCCGGTTTGAAAATGATATTACGAATGTCGTCCATTTTTACCATTCCCTGAAGTATGCCTTTTTCATCGACTACCGGAAACAGATTTCTGTGAGCCGTTGAAACCACATCTACCAAATCCCCAAGGGTTGCATGGGGCGAGATCACCGAAAAATCCGTTTCAATAAGTTTGGTTACATCCATCAGTGCCAAAGCCACCTGGTCCTTATCATGCGTCAACAGTTCCTTTCGCTGAGCCAGCTGATGATGGTAAACGGAATTCTTTACAAATGTTTTTACTGTGGCAAATGATATGGCAGCGGTGATCATGAGTGGGAGAAATAGTTCGTAACCTCCCGTAACATCGGCAATCAGAAAGAGTCCGGTGAGAGGTGCCTGCAATACTCCTGCAATAAGACCACCCATACCCACAAGGGCAAAGTTTTGTTCCGAAACTTCATAAATGCCCAGCTGGTTGATAATGAGGGCAAACAAAAGACCTGTGTTTGCTCCGATGAATAGGGTAGGAGCAAAAATGCCACCAACTCCTCCACTTCCAAATGTGAGGGAAGTGGCTACAACTTTGAGGGCAATGACTAAAAGCATCAGCCCGATCATTGCCGGCCAATAATCCTGCAGACCCGATAATAATTCCTGCTCAAAAACAAATGATGCATCACCGCTGAGTACCCGGTTGATAACATCATAACCTTCACCATAGAGTGAAGGGAAAAAGAACAACAGAATCCCCAGACCTGTACCGCCGGCAATCATTCGTGAAGTAAGTGTACTCAGTTTCCCGAAAAGACGTTCGATATACAGATATATTTTTGTGAAATAAACGGCAACAAGTCCGGTGACAACACCCAAAAGGATGTAAAACAGCAGATCGTTAAAAACGAATGTGTCGGTAATATCTACAGGGTAAAGCACCTCCTGTCCCAGAAACAGGTAGGATGTAAGAACTGCCGAAGCCGATGCCATCAGTAAAGGAACAATCGCAGTAAGAGTAAGATCAAGCATGATCACTTCAAGGGCGAAAACGATTGCTGCAACGGGAGCCTGAAAAATGGCCGACATGGCACCGGCGGAGGCACAACCCAATAAAAGAGTGATTTGCCGGAAGTTGAGACGAAATAATTGTCCGATGTTTGATCCAATGGCTGCACCGGTCGAAACTGTCGGACCTTCCAGTCCGACACTACCACCAAACCCTACGGTAAGCGAACTGGCAATGATGCTCGAATACATATTGTGTGACCTAATGCGCCCCTCTCTTTTGGAAAGCGCATAAAGCACATTGGGAATTCCATGGCGTACCGGCCTTTTGAGTACGTATTTGATGAACAATACTGTTAACAGAATGCCTATGATGGGAGAGATCAGAAAAATATAAGTGGGTCCGTCATAATTAATGACGGACTGAACCAATCCGCTAATGAAATGAACGCTGTTTTTTATGGCAACTGCACCCAACCCCGAAGCGATGCCCACAAGTATGCTCAGAAACATCATAAACTGACGGTTGCTGATATGCCGTAAACGCCATTTAAGAAAATGGCCTAGTAGGTTATCGGGGTTTAATTTGTTTTTGAGACCCATATTACTCTTTCTGCCTGGTGTTCTTGTTCCTTTAATTTTGCAATTAAGATACTAAAATCTTTTGAGATCTTTGGTTTTAATAGAGTGTGTTTGCATTTTGCGGCTAAGAAGAGGGTGAGAAAAAGCTTGGGGCATGGAGCGATGGGCAAAGGGTGAGATGGTGAGATGGTAGAAAGGTGGGATGGTGAAAAGGGCAAAAAAAATGGACCAAGGGCAAAGGGCACATTGGGTGAGATGGTAAAAGGGTGGAATGGTTAAACTGACCGCTTGTTTCACAGATGGCCACAGCTTAAATAAGCCTTGTGTGGTTGATTTTCCAGACCCTGCTGGTCATTAATCATGGCTGTAGTTTAAAGTAGCGTTTATATCATTAGAGATTGCTTCGGGCACAGCCCTCTTCCAACCTCTTCCATATAAAAAGTGAGAGGTGTCATTGCGATCCCGATGAGGGACGATATCGGGAGAAGAAATCTTTTAAATACAGGGGTAGATCGTTTTCTTTTCTACCAATGAAGAAATTTTAAAAAAAAGGAATTATCAACGCAAATGTAAACGACAGCCTTAATCATTGATAATTGGTAATTGGTCATTGATCATTGATAAAAGGTTTAAACATTTGCGCAAAATAGTTGTTTAATGATTTACATACAAACAATAAACAAAACCATGCGATATAAATCTTTGCTGATCACTCTTTTATTATTTAGCTGCTTTGGAATGGTTTCATTTGCTCAGACTGCGACTTTGCGTGGTATGGTAAAAGATGCCTATACCAATGAGGCTCTGCCTTTTGTAAATATTTTGATTGAAGGAACCAATACAGGAACCACCACCAACGAGGATGGTGAGTTCATTTTTGAAGCTATTGAGCCCGGTTTTATTCGTTTGCAGTTGTCATCAATAGGTTACGAAAATAAGATTTCCGAAGAAATCAACCTGTCTGCAGTTCGTTCAAATTATGTTGAAATAGCAATGCAGCAGAAAACCACGCGTCTGGAAGAAGTGCAGGTTACTGCCGGCTCCTTTGTGAGAGAGGATGAAAGTCCGGTTTCATTGCGTCGCATCGGAATTGAACAAATAGAAAAAGGAGCTGGAGCGGCACGTGATATAGGCAAGGTATTGCAGAGTTTCCCGGGGGTAGGGGGAACGGTTTCATTTCGAAACGACCTGATTGTGAGGGGTGGTGGTCCGTCCGAAAATCGCTTTTTTCTGGATGGAATAGAGATCCCTGTTTTGAATCATTTTTCCACACAAGGTGCCTCTGGTGGCCCTGTAGGCATATTGAATGTTGATTTCATTCGTGAAGTGGATTTCTACTCCAGTGCTTTTCCTGCCGATAGGGGTGGCGCTTTAAGTTCGGTGTTTGAGTTCAAACAGATTGATGCCAATAAAGAAAAACCTGCTTTTAAAGCTACTTTAGGGGCTTCGGAGGTGTCTCTTTCTGCTAATACGCCACTGAGTGAAAAAACGGGTGGTTTGTTCTCATTTCGCCGGTCGTATCTTCAGTTTTTATTCGATCAGATTGGTCTGCCGTTTCTGCCCACTTTTAATGATTTTCAGTTTCGCACACGCACCCGCATCAACGAAAAAAACGAAGTGATTTTGTTGGGGGTAGGTGCTGTGGATAAGTTTAAACTAAATCCTTCGCCGGATCCGTCCGAAGAAAACAGATATATTCTTCAGTATTTGCCTGTGAATGAACAGTGGAATTACACTGTGGGTGCCAGTTTTAAGCATTTCATGGAGAGCAGCTATTTTGTTCTGGCTTTAAGCCGAAGTCATCTTAATAACATTATCTATAAATATGAAGACAATGAGGAGGACAATCCCGAAAAACTGATCAATGATTATGTGAGTGACGAAATTCAAAACCGGCTTCGTTTCGAAGTTTACAGCAAACCCCGGGATTATACATTGAGGGCAGGAGTGAATATTGAAACGGCTGCTTATTACAACCGTACATTCAGTCGTGTGTTCAGAGGAGGCAGTGAGAGTGTGATCAATTATTCTTCTGATTTGGATTTTTTCAAATATGGTGCTTTTGGTTCGCTGTCGAGGTCATTTTATGAAGAGAAGCTTAAACTGCGACTTGGAGTGCGGATGGATGCTAATAGTTACAGTTCTGAAATGAACAACCCGTTGGCACAATTAAGCCCCCGTTTTTTGGCTTCATATAGTTTTGCCCCCAATTTCAGCATCAATTTCAATGCCGGGCGCTATTTTCAGTTGCCAGCCTATACCACAATGGGTTATCGTAATAATGATGGCAATCTTATAAATAAAGAAAACGGTTTAACTTATATTCACTCCGATCACCTGATTGGTGGTGTGGAATGGCGTCCGAATGTAAATACACGTGTTAGTGTAGAGGGATTTCTGAAGGAATATGGAGATTATCCTTTTTCGGTGACCGATTCGGTGTCTGTTGCCAGCAAAGGTGGTGACTTCGGTGTGTTGGGAGATGAGGAGGTTACAAGCACATCCGAAGGTCTTGCTTACGGAGGCGAATTGTTGGTCAGGCAAAAATCTCCCCGCGGATTCAGCTATATATTTGCTTACACCTGGGTGAGCAGTGAATTTACTGATGTAAATGGAGAATATGTGCCCTCATCCTGGGATAGTGGTCATTTGTTAACTTTTACTTTTAATAAGTCATTTAAAAAGAACTGGGACTTTGGCTTAAAGTGGCGTTTTGCCGGAGGATTGCCATATACGCCTGCTGATTTAGAGAAGTCGCAGGATGTTGAAGCCTGGAATGTTCGCGGGCGTGAATATCCCGATTTCGGTCGTTTTAATGAGAAGCGACTGGACCCCTTTCATCAACTCGATCTGCGTGTTGACAAAGGCTGGATGTTTCCCAATTTCTCATTGGCAGTGTATATGGATATCCAGAATGTTTATAACAAACAATATGAACAGCCACCCAAATTACTTCAACAACTTGATGATAGCGGGGATCCTGTGATTGAAAATCCGGAAGCACCGCGCAGCGAACAGAAATATGAACTCCGGGAACTTATTACCACTTCGGGAA
>JBEPWN010000065.1:0-9846 GCA_041642395.1 Marinilabilia sp.
AACGCCTCCAATTGTCCAAATCGCCATTTAAAAGAATATCACCTTTTACTACGTTCATCCCTGAGGTTGACAGCAGATTATTGGCCTCCTCCAAATCATTAAGTATGGATACGTAAATCTCTTCCTGATTATCGTAAACAGGGGCAAAAACATCAGCACTCTTTCCGCTTAAAGCCTCCGAACAAGGTATGTCACCCCACATATCTGTGGCAATTTGAAACATCCAACTCTTGAGGATCAAAGAAATGGCAAGGTAACTATTGTTCTCCGTTTCTTCAGCAATGCTTTTAAGGTTATTGGCCTCTCTGGTCGACCGATAGATAGTTGACCAGGTTCCGGAACTGGTGCCCCACTCAAACTGATCAAATGCAGTAAATACAATCTTGGCTGAATACTGGGCCATCACATTTCCTTCGCCCCAGGCATCATTAACCATCGTGTTTACCATGTTTCGTTCTATCCCTGTAAGCAACAATTCCGGGTTATTTCGGATATTTTCCGGGGCATTCGGGTTGACATTCATATCCTCAAAATCATCGCAACCAAAGGCACCAATCAATAAAAGGGACCCAAGTATTATTGTTTTTATATTCATCGTTTTATGCTTTTTATGTCCAAAAATTAGAATGTAAGATTCACATTGAACCCAATGCTACGCAGCGATGGCATACTATAATCTTCTACTCCGGGAATCAGGTATTGCCCACTCATACCAAAGGTCTCGGGGTCACCATGCGGAAACTCCGTCCATAAAAACAGATTGCGACCGATGACCGAAACTTTGGCAGTTTCGATGGGCATATTTCTAAGAACTCTTGCAGGCAGTTTATAGCCCAGTTTTACCTCACGTAATTTAAGATAAGTTGCATCGTACATGCCTTCTTCTTCATTTTGGCGTTTATAGCGCTTATTGTGATAAGACGAAGCCTGCACCACCACATCATTCTCCACCAGGTTGCCCAGATTGTCGTACATCCAGCCGTCGGCAATCAAGCCGTCGTAATAAGTCACTGTTTCTCCGGCACTGTTAGTAGCTTCCCGTGGAAGTCCGCTGTCTTTTATTCCCGGATGCGCACCACCATTTTTCTGATCACGTCCCCATAGTGACTCTTCAATATTTCCGGAGGTTGCTGCAATCAGGCGGGTTGAAGAAAAAAGATCCCCTCCCTGGCTCCAATCCAACAGAGCACTCAGTGTGACATTGCCAAAAGAAAATTCATTGGTGAATCCCAGTTTAAAATCAGGATTGTAATTACCAATCTGTTTCAGCCGGTTATCCTCAACAGGAAGTCCATTCTTGAGTATCAACCTGCCATCGGTATGTTTTTGATGACCCGTTCCGAACATAGCTCCCATCTCTTCGCCTTCTTTAGCAATAATGGTTACCCGTTTGCCGGCTATGGTATAGGAATCTATGCCTTCTGCCAGTTCGTCCACAATGGTTTTATTGGTGGAATAATTTGCTGTAGCCGTCCAGGAAAAGTTCCTTGTTTTCAAAACCTTACCGGAAACAAGCAATTCAATTCCGCTACTTGTAATTTGTCCTGCGTTGATCCATTTTTTTGAATACCCCGTTGAAATAGGTAGATCAGTTGCAATAATCTGATTCTTATTCACATTCTCATAATAAGTAAAATCAAGGCCTAATCGGTTGTTGAAAAAGAAAAGATCCGTCCCTACCTCATATGAAGATGCCAACTCCGGCTTAAGATCAATATTGGCAATTGATGAAGACTCCGAGGCAATAAGATTGTCGCCCCATGCCGTGCCAAAACTATAGGTATCTGATAAGTTGTATGGGTCCGTATCGTTACCTACCTGGGCATAACCAGCCCTTAATTTGGCAAATGAAATAAACTTAGGCAGTTCAAACATTTCGGAAAGAACCATACTGGTAGTTACCGATGGATAAAAGTACGAGTTATTGGAAGAGGGAAGCGTACTTGACCAATCGTTCCGGCCGGTAAGTTCCAGGAATAAGCGCTCCTTGTAGGATAAGATAACCAACCCGTACAGACTGCGGATTTCCTTCTCGTAACGGCGCATATCCGATGCCAGTGGCACATCGGTATTGGAAAAGTTGTAAACACCCGGGATAACAAGCTGATTGGCACTCAGCGCGCTGTAATGATCTTTTTGGTTCATGATGTTACCACCCAGCGAAGTATTAATTTGAAGGTTCCCCAGCGCTTTGGTGTAAGACAGCAGAAAATCACTGTTTACTTCGCGAAATATCACGTTATCCTCACGGTATTGGCCCCGGGGAAAGCGTTGCGTACTAAAAGCCCTTTTCCAGTTGCGAAGCTCGTTGTAATAATCCATTCCTGAACGAAGCATCAAATTAAGATTATCGGCCAGCTGGTAATTTAGCACGACATTGCCTATGAGACGATTTTTGTCAAGTCCGTTGGTATTTTCATAAACATTAAAATAGGGATTGTCGTGGTAGTTGTAATTGTAATTAAACTGCTGAAAACCTTCATTCCCCCTTTGCCAGTAATCTTTGAGAGACTCCATATTAATTTGTTGTCCCCACCATGACCACAGGTACATTAAACTCTCGGTTCCATAACCGTTTACAGGCCGGTTATCGCTGTAGCTGTTAATATAACTAACCGATGCACTAACTTTAAGACGATCACTAAGTTGATGACTCCCGTTAAAAGTAACGGTGTTTCGGTCAATACCCATATTGGGGGCAATATAATCGTTGTGAAAATTGGTAAGAGAAACTCTGAAGTCTCCTTCATCATTTGAGCCATAGAATGCAACACTATTGGATGTTGTTAGACCTGTTTCGAAAAACTGATCCAGCACATCTCCATGGCTTACCCATGGTGTTGGAGTAATTTCACCTCTTCGTTCCAGATCCAAACCTTGCACACCTAAAATCCGGTCTGTTCCATGCACATCACCACCCCTAAGACCAGTCGATGTGGGAGAGTCAAAATCTTTAATAAGCCGTCCGTCAAGCGGTGGGCCCCAGCTTTCGTCAACACCATCGTACAGCCCTCCACCATAACCATCAGAGAAACCATATTCAAAATTCTTTCCCTGCCCAAATTCGTTCTGGTATTGTGGTGCAGCCAAAATGGTTTCAAAGGTGGTAGTGCTATTTACAGAAACACCAATTCCTTTCTTTCCCTTACCACTTTTAGTGGTTATTAAAACAACCCCGTTTCCGGCTCTGGATCCATAAAGCGCAGCTGCGGCAGCCCCTTTAAGGATAGATACAGATTCGATGTCCTCCGGATTAATTTCAGCAGCGCCATTCCCGAAGTCAATATTCATATTGCTGGAAATTCCCGAATTACTCCTGTTGTCGGTTTCATTGCGAATGGGAACCCCATCAACAACAAAAAGAGGCTGATTGGTACCAGAAATAGAGGATTCTCCCCGGATAACAATCCGTGATGAACCACCAGGGCCATTGGCACTTTGAGTAACATTTACCCCTGCCACTTTACCTGCCAAAGAGTTTACAATATTACCATCGCGAGCTTCGGTAAGATCGCTGCCATCCTGCTGTTGGATGGAATATCCAAGAGCTTTGTTTTCTCTTTTGATTCCAAGAGCTGTAACAACCACTTCATCTACTTCCATGGACTCCTCGTTGAGTGTAACATCAATCTTTGAACGTCCGTTTACGGCAATTAACTGAGATTCAAACCCGATAAAGGAAAAAGATACAGAATCGGTGGCTGCAATTTCATTTAAAGAATATTCTCCATCAGAATTGGTTATTGTTCCTTTCGTAGAATTTGATACAATAACATTCACTCCCGGAATGCTCAGTCCATCTGTTCCTGTCACAATTCCGGAAAGAGATTGTATTTCCTGCCCCAACATATTGAGGACGGTCAGAAACAGCAATCCCATACTTAAAAAAGTTTTCTTCATGGTCAATTTCAATTAAAAAAAAGGGTTTATACAGTATGAAAAAAGCGTAACATATCTACCCCGGCAAATTCACATGCTTGCCAGATAGTTGTTTTAAGTTTAATTTTCAGGGTGTTAACTCAGAGGTATATTCTCTCAGGGGTATATCAGTTCCACTCTTGAGAAGACACTGATGATCTCTTTTGCATTGTCACTCTCTTCCAGCTCCGACTCAAACCCGGAGGTTTCCTGAGAATAGATTGCAATGGCTACATCCAGCGCATGTTCCAGTGTATAACTCAACTGCTTGGCACTTTGGGCATTTTCCCTATTACTCGTCCTTTTCAGATGTTTATCCAGTTTGTTCAGTGCATTATAAACCACCGGCTTTCGAATAACTGTACGCATTGCAGGACTTCCGGGACTAACAGGTGTTCGATAAGTGTATAAATCTCTAAACAGATAATACTTTCGGGCGATATTTTCCCCCAAATAATGTTTTCCCACTCTGGAAATAGGAATAGACTCCCATTCAGATTCATCCGTAAAGTTGAAAAACCTATAGTATTCAGTAGTGTCCTCAGCATTTTTTTCTGCCGGGCTTTCTGGTTCTTTCATCACATCATTTCCAGTTGCAGGAGCAAAGCCACAACCAAAAAATACCATCATTAAAATCAAAAACGTTTTCATAATTTTCATGTTTTAGATTAATTGCCTTCTTCTCTGATATTTGTTCAAAAAAATCTTAAAAACAGTTGCTAGCCTCTCTATATCTGAAGGATACACCTCTCCGATTGTTCCTACGCGAAAGCATTCGAAATGCGTCACTTTCCCGGGATAAATCACAAAGCCATCCTTTTTCAGAGCATCGTAAAGCTCACGGAAGGAAAAACGATGGCCCTTAGGAAACAGAAACGTGGTAATAAAAGGTGAATGAAACTCATCCGGTAACAGCGGAAGGAATCCCGATTCGCGTAACCCAATAACCAACATTATCTGGTTGGCCTTATATCGTTGATACCTTACCATCAGGCCTCCTTCCTCTTCCAACTCTTTCAAGGCCTGAAGAAAAGCCCTCACCACGTGCGTAGGAGAAGTAAACCGCCACTTACCGTTTTGCTTTTCCATCGTTTCCCATTGGGCGTAAAGATCCAGTGAGAGCGACCGCGCCTGCCCCTTAGTTTGTTCCATTAACGATTTACGGGCCAAAATGAAGCCAAACCCGGGAACTCCCTGAATACACTTATTAGCACTACTAACCAGGAAATCGATGTTCCATTCGCTAATGTCGAAGGGAAACCCGCCAAAACTGCTCATGGCATCCACGATGTATGTTTTTTGGTATTTTTTAACAACCTCACCAATTCTTCGGATGGGATTTAACATTCCTGTTGTGGTTTCACAATGCACCACGGCCACATGAGTAATATCAGCATTCTCCTCTAAAATTTTGGCGGTTTTCCCTTCATCCACCGGTTCAGTCTCAGGAAAATGAAGTACAATACTGTTAATCTTCAGACAGCGGGCAATTTCGTGAATACGCTCACCATAAGCCCCATTTACGAGAATCAGCAAATTTCCCCCCGGGGGAATCACCGAACCAATTACCGACTCCATGGAAAAAGTGCCGCTTCCCTGCATTAAAGTGCACGTATAGGAAGAATGGTCGGAGGTCGCAAGCCTGACAAGGCGGGTTCTGATTTCCTCAACAAGATGATTGTAATCATCATCCCAGGTGCACCAGTCACGGAGCATAACAGATTTTACCGTTTTCGTCGTAGAAAGCGGCCCAGGGGTTAACAGCAAATAAGGATTATCGGGAAATTGTAACATATTCAAAGTTTTTTGAAGGTACCGGAAATACTACACTGTTATATTTTTTTAAGAGCCACAACGCAGATGCAATCATAATAACGATTCCTGATACAGCCACGAAATATGAACTGCTTAAAAAGAAGTCGGCCCAGGAAGTCGATGGCGAAAAAACATTCTTCAACCCAAAAATACCGATGCTACTGAGGTAACCCATGGCATCGGCCAGGTACATTACATACCCAATATTACTGGTGTATCGGAAAGTGGCGATCATTCGCTCAAATAACAAGGCATTAAAAGGAATAAACGCCATGTAGAGCCCCAGACCAGTTATTACCACCCAAAAGAAACCCGAGATGTAATTGCCCTGAAAGAGTACAGATCCTATACCTATCAGCAGAAACCCACCGATAACTATGAAAATGATACAAAACAGGGCCTTTATATTGCTGCGGATAAAAGAGACCAGTCCAAGAGAAAAAAGAGCTATTAGTCCAACCGGAATTTCCGATTTCGTAAAAATTTCAGGATTATCTACATATCCAAGGTCATTCCATATCTCCACTGCAAAATTGTCTCTCATTTCCCTGAATATCATCAATATGGAATAAGCTCCGATTAACAAGACAATGACTGTGGCAAAATGGCGGAAGAAAGCCATTCTTTGTCTCTTGTTCATTGGTTTTCTTTCTGTTCTGAGAGCATGATCTTCGGCAGTGGGAGAAGGAACATTACTTAGGAAGTAAAGAGAAATCAATAATGGCAATAAAAATAAAAGACCCGTCACAAAGGGCATCCAGTATTCAGTAACATTCAAATCAAGCATAACCCATTTCCCAACCGATTTGACAATTCCTGATGCAAAAATGAAGCTGACGCTCAGTCCGGCCCCAAGCAATTCTGTATATTTCCGTCCTTCGAGATAGGCAAACACCAATCCCCAAATCATGCCCAATGGGAGACCATTAGTAAATAAAAAGAATATTCTATAGGGCGTAGGAACTAATCCAAAAAGGAATAAAGAAAGCCAGGACAAAAGTATAAGCACCAATATGCCTGTAGCTCGCTGTCCGGATTTCATTTCAGACACCACCTTAATGCCAATAAATTTCGAAAGTGTGTAACCGGCTACCTGAGCAGTAATAAACCAGATTTTTTCATCTATTCCGAGAAAATGCTCCCCTTCAAAAGTAGCCACCGCAAAAGGTTTTCGGAATGCATACATGCAGGCATAAGTAGAAAAGGAGGCTACAATGACATAAACCACAAAAACCCATTGGGGCTGTTTTTCTAACCATTGTTTTATATCTACTCTTAAAAACATCTCTTACGTGGTTTACTATTAGTAAATTTATACAGCAAAACTACAAGGGATTTATGCATTCTATGTAAAGCCTATATTAAGAAATAATTAAAAGCTAATAGCGGCTATATGTTTTGATTTAAAGTAGTTTTAAACAAAACATTTTGGCTTATTAATCAGATTGACCTATATTTGTACAGTTTCATATTAGTAAACATTTTAACTTTTTAAGATGACGAGTAGTATCCTGTCAGGTATCAGTAAAAAAATAAAAACCACACGGACCAGCAAAATGCTTAAGCTGACCGAAGTGGCAGAAAAAGCCAAAATCAGCAAAGGACTTCTCTCCAAAATAGAAAACGGCAGAGTCATTCCCTCTCTGCCGGTTTTACTGCAAATAATTAAAACACTGGAGGTGGATTATGCCACGTTTTTCGATGGAATCGACAACGACCTGAATAGCGGATACCTCCTCATCAGAAAAGCAGATTATGAACGCATAGAAAAGGAGGATGCAATTGGATTTAATTATTTTTCCATCCTATCTGAAAGTGTGGGGAATGTGTCCCTTGATTTTAACATACTGGAACTAACCCCTAATGCTGAACGTGAGAAAGTGACAACACAGGGATACACCTATCTTTTTCTGATAAGCGGGAGCATTGAGTATATCCTGAACGATGAAGTACTCGTAATGAATGAAGGGGATTCATTGTTTTTCAACGCAACCATTCCGCACGTTCCCAAAAACCCAACAACAGAAACAGCTAAAATTTTTGTTTTATATATTATATCTCCTGAAAAAAACATTTCATTATGACACAGATTAAGCTTGTAGTATTCGACATGGCCGGAACCACCGTGAAAGACAACAATGAAGTTGAACGGTGTTTTGTAGATGCAGCTCATAAAACAAACCTTCCCTATGCAAAAGAAGACATCCTTGCCATGATGGGATGGTCGAAAATAAAGGTTTTTGAAACCCTCTGGGCCAAAGCATCTCCGGAATCAGGCGAGAACGCAATTAAAAAATTGGCCAATCAATCATTTCTGACTTTCCGGGAAATTCTGGAAAACCATTATAAAACCAGCTCCGTGGAACCCACCGATGGATGTATTGAAATGTTTGAATTACTTCATTCCAATAAAATTAAGATTGCTCTTACCACGGGATTTTACAGAGAGGTTACCAACATAATTTTATCCCGCTTGGAGTGGGACAAAAACCTTGATGAAAACTACCTGGGAAAAAACAACTCCATCATCGATTTATCCATATCCAGCGATGAGGTAGCCAACGGTCGCCCCGAGCCCGATATGATAAGAAAAGCAATGGGTATAACCGGAATTAATGATCCGGAACAGGTAATCAATATTGGCGATACCCCCTCGGATCTTTTGTCAGGAAAAAAGGCCGGATGTATTTACAGCCTGGGGGTTTGTAACGGAACACACTCTCGTGAACAACTGCAAAGCATCCCCAATAACGGACTACTAAATAATATTGGCGAACTTGCGAATTATTTAAGTTAAGAAAGCGGGATGATGCGTTGATTTTTCAAATCAGGAAAATCAACGCACCTCAGAATTGCAAATTCCATATCTCGCAACAAATAAAACAGTATATCTAATGACATACACTGGTAAAGCAATGGTCTTCCATGGCTCCGGAAATTCATTGCAGCCGCGGGAATTTGAATTCCCAAAGTTAAAGGAAGGTGAATTGTTGGTCAAAATTTCGTATTGCGCAATCTGCACCAGCGACTTGCACACCATTAGCGGAAAGCGGGATACTCCCCTGCCAATGATACCGGGTCATGAAATAGTGGGCGTCATCAGCCAGCTACCTAACAAGGGGTCACTAAAAGATTCGCGGGGCCAGACACTACATACCGGCGATTTCATCACATGGACCCTGAACGCTTCCTGCGGGAAATGTGATTATTGCAGACGGGAAATGCCCCAAAAATGTAAATCACTTATTAAATACGGCCATTCAGCTATCACAGAAAAATTCTGTTTAAATGGCGGAATGGCAGATCACATCCACCTGCGCGAGGGAACAGCAATCATAAAACTTGACAGGTCGGTTCCTGAACACATTTACACCAGTATTAATTGCTCCCTGTCAACAGTGATGGCGGCCATTCATGCTGCTGGAAATGTTAACGGTACTACCGCACTGATATTCGGGGCCGGCATGTTGGGAACACTCAGCTCGGCAGTACTCAAAACCCAAAAGGCTTCAAAAATAATCGCGATTGACCCCAATCAAAACCGTCTGGAGATCATTCAACGTTTCGGAGCCAGCCATACAATTCAATGGCCCGGAAATTTAAGCGAAGATGGACTTACCCAGGCAATAAATACAATAACCCTGAACCAGGGAGCCGATCTGGTGTTCGATATGAGTGGTTCAAATAACGCCCTTAAAATGGCCCCCAAAATAATGGCAACCGGATCAAAACTAATTCTGGGCGGATCGGTATTTCCTTCCCCCGACATATCTTTTAACCCCGAAACAATTGTCAGAAAACTTTGGCAAATAAAGGGTGTCCATAATTACAATACACGCGACTTTTTGGCTGCTGAAAGATTTCTCGCCATCAATTACAATACTTTTCCTTTCGAAGAACTGTTCTGCCCTGATTTTTACCCACTGGCAGAAACCGACGCGGCCATTAAATCAGCATTGACCAAGCAATTTCACCGGGTAATTATTAAGCCCTGAAACCATCTACTTAAAAAACAAAAACACCGCCGAAACTGCGATCACCACAGTTACAAAAATTCTGAATTCCTTTTCGGGAATAAAGCGCACCAGATATTTTCCGGTAACCGAACCAATC
>JBEPWN010000066.1:0-9727 GCA_041642395.1 Marinilabilia sp.
ATTGAAAGGGTTGCGGTTAATCCTGCACATCCTTCAACGTCGGGTCCCAGGTCCACAGAGGGAAGGGGATGTACGTCCACTTCAATCTGGCGGGCTGAAGAGCAGCCATTTTCGGTCCAAACTTCCAGGCTATATGTACCCGCATTTGTGGTCTCAATGACATTGGTCTGACCATCTGCAGTATTTCCGTTCCATTCATATCTTGAGAATTGCTCATTCGCAGCCATCATAACAGTGTCTCCAAAACATTTATCGCGATCGACTCCAAGATTGAAGGTGGGAGAAGGCAGATGTGTAAGGGTTAAAGAACCTGAGCTTTCGCAGTTGTTAATGTCTGTGATGTTCAGGGTGTAATCCCCTTCCTCAGTTCTGTCCCAATTGCTGTCTGCCGTCCCCTGAGCCGATGTAGCGTCCTGTGACCAATGATAGCTGGATATATGGGGTGCTAATTCGGACGGCACAGTAAGAGTAAATGTTTCATTGTCACAAAACGCTTCGTCTTCCATGTTGATTTCCGGAAGTTCGTGATAAGCAATATTAACACTTCTGGTGCGAAAACATAAATTATCACTCACTGTCAGAAAATAAGTTCCTTCTTCCGGATTAATAAGGTCCTGGTCAGTTGAGAATGTGGAACGCGGTGTTCCTGTGCTCCATTCAAAGTCTTTCGCAACAGCGTCAGACCCCGATTGAGGAGAGTTCCAGCCTTCCATGCTGATCTGGAAATTTTCCCCCGGGCAGACATCAACATCTGTAAGAGTAAAATCCGGTGAGGGCCAGACTGCTACAGTTGAAGTTTCTGTATTTGAACAGCCGTTGGCTTTCCATGCTGTTAGTCGATATGTTCCGGGCGATGAAACCAACACAAAATTTTCATCACTTAAAATTGTCGGATCTGAATCCAGAGTCCATGCAAAATCTACAAATTGAGGATCCTGTGTTTCAATTTTTATTGTGTCTCCTTCACAAATGTCCACAAATTGTTCGATGTCCAATTCAGGTACATCTTCAACAATCAGGTAAAAGAACCCTTCAACGTCACATCCATTGATATTATCTATAGCCGTAATTGCATAGATTCCTTCATCGGAATTCATTGCATTTGGTATAGAAAAAATGTGATTGTTAGTGGGCAAGGTTTGCGATGGTCCGGTTCCATTTTCTTTAAAAGTCCATTCATAGTTGGAAAAATCATCATCCACTTCGATGGTGATATCATCATTGATACATACACTGGTATCACCTCCAAAAGAAAATACCTGTTCATTGTAGATACCGAAGAAAGCAGAGTCTGTTGCCATACATCCATGATTATCAGTAACGGTAACATGAACTGAGTCGGCCGTATTATTTGTCGTAAATGAAGAGTTTGTGGAACCATCGTGCCACAAATAATTATCATAACTCCCTGGATTAAAAGTATGATTGGTACCAGGACACACCCATGCGTCGGTCATATTTATATTCGGAAGAGGATGTACGGTAATGTCAAGTGACCTGGTATCAGAACATTGGTCTTCCGTCCAAACGGTCAGTTCATAAACGCCGGAGGTCTCTGCAATAAAATAACTCAAAGTGTCATTTGGATCGGTTACACCGCCAATACTCCATTGGTAGCGGTGCATGCCTGTTGTGGTTTTTATTGTATCTCCCTGACAAACGTCTTCGCCGGATATATTCCAGTCGATGGCTGCTGCAGTTCGTCCGGTAACTGTTATTTCATCGGTTGCGGAACAACCGAGGACATCGGTCATAGTAAGAGAGATGTCAATGCTCTCATCTGGTTGGGGTGTTACAGAATAGGTGCTGCCAGTTTCATTCCCGGGTGTCCACATGTATTGATCACCAGGATTGGTTGCTTCAATGTCGAATGTGACAGTTTCTCCCGGACAAATTATTGTGTCATTTCCGAGTGAAAATTCCGGAATAATAAATTCCACGTCTATAGAATCGGTCAGGAAACATTCACCTGCAGCCACTTCAGCTCTTACCCAGTACTTG
The DNA here is from genome assembly GCA_041642395.1 of Marinilabilia sp. Lineage (GTDB taxonomy): Bacteria > Bacteroidota > Bacteroidia > Bacteroidales > Marinilabiliaceae > Marinilabilia. The sequence continues at coordinate 2,002 of JBEPWN010000066.1, forward strand.
CCTGATTCTGTCACTTCAATAGAAGGATCGTTCGAAAAAGGGTTTTCGTGATCAGTGTCAGAATACCAGTTGTATGTTTTCATGGGGTATTCGGTTTCCAGAGACACTACCGATCCCTCGCACTGCATAGTAGGGCCACTGATTCTGAGCGTGCTGTAATCGGAGAAATATCCGAAACTCATACTGATATTGTTCTCATCCAGGATACTCATGTGAAAGAGTCCGCTATTGGAAATTCTATAGGGATCACCGTTTGGAATTCCATCTCCTCCTGACCATCCCATTTGAATCACTGCTGAATACCATGCTTCATCTCCATTGGTTCCTGTGCCGGGCACTTTAACCCAGTCAGGATTTGCAAGATAAGTGTCCGGGGCATTTTTATTGGAATCATCAGGACCTTCAATCAAAAATGTGTTTCGGTTACTTTCTTTGGTCATTAGTTGCACATAAAACCGGTAAGTCAGGACACGAGTAAATGACACACTGGTAGAGCCGGTGCAACTGGAATGAGGCAAGATGGCGCTTCCCAGTTCTGTACCTCTGGTGGCACTGTTGTTGTTACTAGGTGGGATACCTGTTACCTGATAGGCATAGACTGGCTTGTCGCTGGTTATGTACATTGCATTATCCTTACCACCTAGGGTTAATTCATGCAACTCACCCCTGGTTAAAGTGGCTTTATATTCACCATTGACAGCGAGATAGGTGTCATCTTCAATCGCTAAAATAAATACTTTTTGATCGGTTGTTATATTCTCGCCATAAAGAGTATTCATGGCAATATATTCAGTGCCAAGCATATCCACGGGGATTAATTGATCGCCAATCAAATCCCAATGTCCCGGATTTTCAGGTTTCTCAATTGAATCATCTGAAATAGTAACGGCTATGGGCGAATTAGAAGTAATGTGAGTACCTCCTAAATGGCGGGCTGCTTTTTCGCCAGCCTCTGTTGCAACCATTGAATAAGTCTGCCCCCGGTTAAGTACTATGGTGATTATGTCGCCGGCACTATGCCCAATAACATCATCTGAAAGTTCGATGGCTATTTCAGTGCCATCTTCAGTGGCTACGATGTCAATACGCTCACGTGCCGGAACGGAACTATAGTAGTGATTGTCAAAAGCATTTTGGGATGGAATAAAGAATTCTGTGCCTAATGCATTGTTCCCTTTAAGGGTGAATTTGTCGGGATTGTTGGAAGGGGCGACATCATAATAAACAGTAATGTCCACGTCCGAGTTAATAAGAATGCCTTTATTAAGTATTTGGTTTGCAGGTTTATTCTCGATGAGGTTAACGTCGCTTAATCCTTCGTAGTTAACCTGTGTATTTGCAGGAACTGTGATTATTTCCGAAAAGCCATTGGCAGGCATTGAGATATTAACTGTAGCATTCTCGCTTAGAGCAGTGATGCGGAAAGATACCGGTTCATCACCGTGGGAGGTGGTAACTTCAGGAGCTACAAACCAGAATCTGGTGTCGACCTGGGCTTTTGCATTTGTGAAAATCAGCAATAAAAAACTAAAGAAAATTAAATTGCGAGTGTTAAAATTTTTCATAGCAGGGTTGGATTTTGTTTATAACAAAAAGGCTTAACGCTAAAAAAATAAACTTTTCTCAAAAAGGCGGGTCGCACACAGTTATTGCATAATAATTCTATAAATATCGATACAATAAACTTTAGGTCATGTTCAAAAAATGACAAAGTAAATATTTATACGAAATACAAGCCTAAAAAGTTATGATTGAATCTGTTTAAACTCCAATCAAAAATACAATAAATATATATTATTATAATATTATTTAGAATGTTTTAATATGCAGAATGAATTGATTTGCGTAATTATGTATTCTATTAGTCAAATAAAACAACTGATGATGTATTATTCTCGTTTATTTATTGCTAAAATAATTAATAAATGATAATAATTGTTCAAGAAATGGAAAGTTTTATTTGAGCAATTTTACTGATCAAACTATTTCTTATCCCGGGGATTTTACCTTTTCTTATATTACAATAGTCCGTTAAAAAAAAGCTTAAACGCAAAGACACAAAGACGCAAAGTTTTTATTATCAAAGAGTTGAAGTAATTCATTGTTATTTTTCAAACCATTTATTATTAGGCACTTGCAAAAGTTTAACGGAGTATTGATATTACTGACAATAAAAAAATAATATTACTGATTATGAGTTAATTAAAAACAGAGTGAATTCATAATAGATCTAACCTTCTTTTACATTGGGCATGGCAATTCGATATCGGTAGTAATTATCAGTTACCCTTTCCTTGAAAACTGATTTACGATGAAGTTTTGTTTTCTCTATTTTACCATTTTCAAGATTATAGGTGAATCCCCTGATTCGTGCTGTTTCACCGCCATAAGTAACGATGCTGCCATAATTTGTTCCTTCCTTTTTTATTATTTTGACGCGTAGAACTTGCATGTATGAGAAATCGTGACCTCGCAAATGACCATAATTACAAGTTACCATAGCTGAAGCCGAAGAGTCTATCGGACAAATACTCTGCTCAAATTCTTCCAGGCTAATTTTGCCGAATTTTATTGGAGGACGCTGAGATAGTACGGTAGAATGGAAAAATACGAATAAAACGAAGGCAAGAATACTTTTTTCAACATGGGCTGGCATTTAAAAATTATAACTTAATATAACTTTTAATTACATTCACCTGTTCATTCATCAAATGTAAATAAAAGTTATTAGTTTTCAAAAGATATTACACACAGATGGATGAATATCACTCTCCTGAGATATATATCCGCCAATTAGTCAGGATGTTTTTTTTACCTGATCATTTTCATATATTTACAATTGAAAACCGGTTGTTAAAAAAGATTGATTTCAAAAGGGAAAATTTTTCGCTTTATGTCTTGACGGATTTGTGGTTTTATTTGTATTTAATTGCAGATCAGTTTTTGAGAAAATATTTACAGGATTACGAAAATAAAATATATGCTTCCATCTAATCTTCGCCAATCAGTAATGAGGCTCTTATCTTTCCTTCTGATCGCTTTCTTTTTTAGCTGTGCTTTTGCTGTTGATCCCGAAAGCGACATTATTATTACTGAAATAATGGCTTCCAATTCGGGTACTATTTCCGATGAGGATGGTGATTATCCCGACTGGATCGAATTATACAACAGAGGTGATGTTTCTGTTTCCATAAAGGACTGGGGTTTGTCGGATGATGAGTCAGACCTTTTTAAGTGGGTATTTCCTGATATATCTTTAGAGCCGGGTGAGTTTATGATTGTGTGGGCTTCAAATAAGGATCGTCGGCCTGATAGGAAAACGTCTACTGCTGGTGTAATTCGTGAGGTTTATAGCGGAATTTCCGGCACAAGTGTTGATGACTTATTGTCTTATTCAGGATTTCCGGCCAATCCAGATTCCCGGAATGTGGTTACATCTTATTTCGAATCCCCCACCGACATTGATGATAATTATGGTCAGCGGATGCATGGCCTTCTCAGAGCTCCCCAAACGGGCAACTATATTTTTTGGATTGCGGGAGATGACAATTCCAGGCTTTTTCTAAGTACGGATGAAACGCCTCAGAAGGCTGAGTTAATTTCCGAAGTTCCCAGCTGGACCAATAGCCGGGAATGGGATAAATTTCCAGAACAGAAATCGGATGAGATTCATCTTGCTGAAGGTGAGATGTATTACATTAATGCTCTAATGAAGGAGGAGTACGGAGGCGATAATCTTGCTGTAGGCTGGCAGCTTCCCGACGGAACCACTGAATTGCCTATGAGAGCTTCGCATGTTTTTTCAGTGGAGAGAGAGCTTCATACCAATTTTGCCATCTCGGCAGACGGTGAGGCCATTTTTCTTTCGGATCCTGATGGAGCTGTCGTTCAAACCGTTGATTCTATTGAAATTTCCGCAGATCTTTCTTATGGCCTTATGGAGGGAGAAGCCGAATTTGTTTATTTTGATAATCCAACACCCGGAAGTGCCAATCCTGCTCAGGGCTATAGCGGAATTAGTGAAGAAGTTCCTGTTTTTTCCCATAGTGGAGGATTTTATGATTCTGACTTTGAATTATCCATCACTTCAGAAAATCCCGATGCGGAAATTCTTTATACACTTGATGGCTCTGCCCCCGATCCGGCCAACCTTAATGGGCATAGTTATCAATATGTGAACAGCTACCCATCAGGATCATTTCTTACACGCGAAGCCACTACTTATGTGTATGAGGGACCTTTATTAATTAATGACCGGTCGGCTCAGCCTTTTAAGATTGCCTCCATTAATACAAGATTTTCGGAATCGACCCAACTGCCGGAAAATAATATTTTTAAGGGAACTGTTGTTCGGGCGAAGGTAGTAGAAGATAATATTATCTCGACAGCTACAGAAACAAATTCCTACTTTGTGACTTCTGAGGGATCATCCCGTTACAATATTCCTGTTGTATCGATTGTTACAGACGAGAAGCATCTTTTTGATTATGAGAAAGGAATATATGTTGCCGGTGAGGTAGCAAATGATTGGTCTCACGCCAATCCCGGCAGTGAATGGAATGACGGGCGTCCGGCAAATTATAATCAGCGGGGTGAGAATTGGGAATATCCTGCTCATTTTGAATATTTTGATCAGGAACTTCAATCGGCATTGCGTCAGTCTGTTGGCATTCGAATTCATGGCGGCTGGACCCGGGCTTATAATATGAAATCGCTGCGATTGTATGCAAGAAAAGATTATGATTCAGACAATACCCTGAATTATCCCTTCTTTGGTGAGCTCCCGTCGCGCGGTAATCCGGAAAAAATGGTGACATCATTTCGCCGGTTGATATTGCGCAATTCCGGCAATGACAATTATCAGACCATGTACCGGGATGCTTTGATGCAGGATCTGGTAAAGCATCTTCCTTTTGCCGTTCAGGCCTGGCAGCCTGTTGTGCATTTTGTAAACGGCGAATATTGGGGAGTTATTAATATTCGCGAGAGATATGATGAAGATTATGTTGCATCTCATTACCACATGGATACTGATGATGTGGTTATATTGGATGCCTGGGGCAATGTGGATGAGGGTAACAATGGTGATAACCATCTTTTCTTCGAAATTGTGGATTTTGCTGAAGCCAATAATTTATCTGCTGAAGCTAATTTTAACTGGGTGGCCGAGAGGGTCGATCTGGAAAGTTTAACCCAGTATTTTGCTGTCCAGATATACTTTTATAATGAGGACTGGCCACAAAACAATATGACCTTTTGGCGAAAAAGAACCACAGAGTTTTACAAAGATGCACCCCGGGGACATGATGGTCGCTGGCGTTGGATGCTTTATGATACCGATTTTGGAATGAACCTGTATGGTTCGCATAATCACACACAAAATGGGATTCGTCGTGTTATGGATGGGTCGGCAACCGATCCTTCTTCAAGGCTGCTGAGGCAATTAATGAAGAATGATAAATTTCAGGACCACTTTGTTAATGTCATGGCCGACCATCTCAACAGTTGCTTCCGAAGCAGCCATGTTCACTCCAGAATTAATGTATTTAACGAATTACTGGCACCATACCGCGATGAGCATTGGAACCGGTGGAAAAGTGGAACGGATGCCGGCCAGGCGATGAAAACTTTTGCCACTCAGCGGCCGGACTATATGATTGATCATACCATCGATGAGTTCAATCTGGCCGGAAGTGCATCCCTTACTGTTTCCCGTGAAGGCGGAGGAGGGCAAGTTAAAGTCAATTCAATTGTCATAAACAATCAGCTTCCGGGTATGTCGGATGATTCATCACCTTACCCCTGGGATGGGGTGTATTTTAAGGGAGCACCGCTTAGTCTGAAAGCCATTGATGTGCCGGGCTACCGCTTTTCTCACTGGACTGGTATTGGTAATTCCAAAGTGACAGAAAGAGAAACCAGCATTTCCCTCACCGGGGACTTGGAGGTAAAGGCAGTGTTTGAAGTTGCGGAAGCTGTTCTGGTACATTTCTGGCATTTTAATCATTTACCAGACGGTATCCTCGGTCCTCAGTCGGCCAATATTTCTGAAACCGAAGAACCTGCGAGTATAAGTTATATGGGTGATGGTGATGGGTATACAGACAGGGTTAGTGATGGCACGGAAATAAATGGCAGAAACGGAATTGCAGCTGAAAGAGCTTTTCGTGTGCGCAATCCATCAGACTCGCGTGAGCTTCTACTGGATTTGCCTACCACGGGATATGAAGAAATTGTAATGAAATATGCTGTTAAAAGAACCAGCAATGGAGCACAGGTTCAGGATGTTTTCTTTAGAAAAGAAGAAGGAGGTGCCTGGACGTCTGTGAGAGAAAATTTACAGATCGACGAGGATTATCAATTGATTGAGATTGATTTTTCGATGGTGGAAGGGGTGAATGACAATCCGTATTTTGCGGTAAAAATTCTGTTTCCCCACGAGAGTGCATCAGGAACATCTGGCAATAACCGTTTTGATAATATTTCACTCGAAGGATACGTTGTTCGTGACACCAGTATTCAACAAGAGGAAGAGAATAATTCCGGGGTAAAAATATTTCCAATTCCTGCCAGCGATGTTCTACATATTGAATCGAAGCATGAAATACTTGCCATTGATTTTTTTGATATGAAAGGGAAGCTGATAAAGCAGGAAAGACCATTCTCTTTTTCCCATACAGTAGCGATCGACAATTTAATCAGCGGTGCTTATTTTGTTGAAATACAAACTTTAGCAGGAAGCAGCAAACAAAAAATTATGGTGAAATAGAGATGGGGGATTAATTAATCCTCATCAAAAAACAGGTTTACTTGATGCACGCCCTCTATTTGTCGCAGGTTTTTAACCAATTCGCTGCCTCGTTCCTCTTTTCTGAGATTAATGTAGTATGAGTATTCCATGGTTTGTCCGTTTTCCTCATCTCCAATGGTTTTTACATTTACGAGTTTGTGATTGCTGCAAAAAGTTTTAAAGAGCGGTGCAAACGGATTATCAGGAATTGCTTCAGCATCGGCTGCTATATGCATTAAAAATTCCCGCTTGCCCGAGAGAAAAAATCGAAACTTGCTGACTACAGTATATACACCTCCCACCATAACAGTACCTAAAAAAGCAATGGAATAAAGTTTTACTCCTGCTGCGAGACCAATGGCAAGGGCAAAAAAGATGAACATAATGTCGGAGGCATCTTTTACCGCTGTGCGAAACCGGATGATGGACATGGCACCAACCATGCCGAATGCTCGGGCCAGGTTGTTGCCAATTACCATAATAACAATGGCTGTTATCATAGTAAGCATTACCAGCGAGATGGTAAAGGCAGACGAGTAATTTAGTCCTTTGTATGTGAATTTATAGAGTAAAGCAATTATGAATCCGCACAGCATGGCCACAAATACATTGGCAAAAACATCTGCTGCTGTAATGTTGAAAGTAAATATGCTCTGTATATCCTGCATTTTGGCTTGGTTTTCAGTAAGTTAGTTTTTTGTTGAAGCGGGCCACATCATATCCGATGGTATATTTTGAAATGGCATCATTTCGCAGTCCAAATTCCTGAACAATGGAGCGTGCCCAAACAGGCATCTTGTTTGTGAAATATTTTATTTCCATTACAAAATGGCTGTTGAAAAGAGGCTTCAGATCCTGATCGCTGTATAATTCCTCATATTTGGGGTAAACCTTGCTTCGGATGTTCTTATCAAAAGTAATTCGAACTCCTCCGTC
>JBEPWN010000067.1:0-9726 GCA_041642395.1 Marinilabilia sp.
TATAAGAAATTTAATCGGGAAACATAAAATTTAAAAACTGTCTGGTTTTGACACACTGCTTGTTCGAAAACGAACACATATTTTTGACAGTACGATTCTTTTCAGGTGATTCTGGTAACAATTTACCGGATTAACGACTATGTTTATTTGAAAACATAAGCAGACATAAGACGCTTGTGACCCCTTAATCGTTACAACTTCCGAAATTTAAAATATCTGTCTTTCGGGAAATAGAAAATTACATAACTTTACCCCCATATGTCAACACAATCTTCACTTATTCATATAGAAGGCATCGGTCCTGTTCTATTCAAGTCCGATCGCAGATGCAGGCGTCTGTCCATCCGCCTGAAACCCTTTGAAGGCATAATTGTGATATTCCCGCCGGGATATTCAATTAAAAAGGCACTTACATTTGTGGAAGACAAGCGGCAATGGATACTGAATAACAAGGGAAAAATCGAAGTCCATGAAAACAGAAAAACCGTTTTTGATGAAAACACCGTTTTCCGTACACGCAGTTTTGAGCTGAAAGTACAAAAACAACCCAGGCATGATATCCGGATGACGCTTGAGTCAGGAATACTGAAAGTGGTCTATCCCCAGCATGCCAATGTTGCCGATGCTCCCATACAAAATGCCATCAGACATGCCATCGAAAGAGCTTTAAGAATAGATGCGAAAGTGATGCTTCCATATAAAGTTGAGCGGTTTGCAAAACAATACAGTTTTCAGGTCAATAAAGTCTTTATTAAGAACCTGAAATCCAGATGGGGAAGTTGCTCATCGGTCAACAATATTAATCTGAACCTTCAGTTGATGCGACTGCCGGAGCACCTGATTGATTATGTAATTCTTCACGAACTCTGCCATACATCCGAAAAGAATCACGGACCGCGGTTTTGGAAACTTCTTGATAAAGTGACCGAAGGAAAGGCAAAACAACTGGCTGGTGAGATGAAGGAATACCGCACAACAATTTACTAAAAAGAAAAAACATATGGATTGGAAACACCTGCTCTCAACAAAGCGAACCGGACAATCTACAACTCCTGCAGTTCACGACCGCACACAATTTCAACGCGATTTCGACCGCCTGGTGTTTTCTTCTCCTTTCCGCCGGATGCAGGACAAAACACAGGTGTTTCCTTTGCCTGGAAGCGTCTTTGTTCACAACCGTCTTACCCATAGTCTGGAAGTAGCCAGTGTTGGCCGTTCTCTGGGCAATAATGTGTCAAAGTTTCTGCGCGATCAACATGGGGATTCACTGCCACTGGCCGACGAACTTGGATCGGTGGTGGCAGCTGCCTGCTTAGCTCATGATATGGGAAACCCACCGTTTGGGCATTCCGGGGAAAAAGCCATTTCCGATTTTTTTAAAAACGGGAAAGGACAACATTTAGAAAAGCTGATTGACAATCCTGCAATATGGAACGATTTTATCGATTTTGAAGGTAATGCCAATGCTTTAAGGGTACTGACACACAAATTTGCAGGAAGACGTGATGGCGGATTTGCACTCACTTATACGACAGTGGCTTCGGTGGTAAAATATCCTTATTCATCGGGTCATGGGACATTAAAGAAATATGGTTTTTTTCAATCAGAAGAGATGACCTATCTGAACATTGCTTCCGAACTTGGACTCAGGGAAACAAGAAAAGGTGTTTTTGCCCGTCATCCGCTGGTATTTCTTGTAGAAGCTGCTGATGATATTTGCTATCAGGTAATGGACATTGAAGATTCACACAAGCTTGGAATCCTTTCAACCGGTGAAACACGCGAATTATTAATGGCTTTTTACGATCCCTCCACTGAATTGGAACAGATAAGGCGAATTGATGAAGTTTGCAGCGAAGTGACTGATACCAATGAGCAAATAGCCTATTTGCGTGCAGGTATTATAGGAAAGCTGGTTGGGACCTGCACCGACATCTTTATTAAAAATCAGGATGACATTCTGGAAGGAATATTTGAAGGTGCTTTGACCGACCGCCTGGAAGGAGCCATGGATACAGCAATGAAAGAGTGCAGGAACGCAGGGTTTGAGAAGATATACAGACACCCGTCGGTAGTAGAGATTGAGATTGCAGGATTTAAAATTCTTGGAACTTTACTCGATGAATTTGTACAGGCAGTGCTCGCACCAAATCACTATTATTCCGGATTGCTGCTTCCATTCATTCCACAGCAATACAAAGTGCCGGTTAATGCACCGGTCCATTTGCGCATCCAGACCGTGATTGATTTTATTTCGGGCATGACCGATGTTTACGCTTTGGATCTTTATCGTAAAATTAACGGCATGGGACTTACCGGCAAAAGCCTTAAATAGTGTCTGTCTATAAAGTACCACTTGCTTCGTTACGCTTGCCACCAAAATACTCATTTACTCAAGTAAACTCCGTTTTTGGCGGCTTCACAAGCCTCGCAATTGGCACTTTCTAAACAGACACACATATTGTGAATATTTTTGAGACTTTATAGACGGGCTCTAAATAGTCTGTCTATAAAGTACCATTTGCTGCATTTCGACAAGCTCAATGTGGCACGTTATGCTCTCCCCGGAAATTGCTCACTTCGACATACTCAGTGCATGCATTTACTCGAGTAAACTGCGCATTTCCGGGAAGGACAAGCCTTGCAACTGGCACTTTCTGACCAGACACAACACTTGTCAAACATTTTCCTGACTTTATAAACAAGCCTTAAATAATGTATGTCAGCAAAATAGACCGGATACCAACAAATATAGTTAATAATAGTAATTATTTTGAAACATAAATGGAGGCTTGCTCGTAAAATTAATAATGGTTTTTTTCAGAAATTCATGTTTTTCTCAAAGATCCATTTAGCAGACCAAAGCATTCAAAAGCGTTTTTTATTATCTATAAACCTGGTTCTATGCTCAAATCACTGAATTTTTCGCATCTATTATCATTCGATTTATATGATCTGGCCAAAATTTCTTTACAGGTATTTGATCATTGTCAAACACATAAATCAGAACTTAACATATTCGTGAAAGATGTGCGTGAAAGTCTGGAGTGTTATGAAGAAACATTTCAACGCAGGGTAATCAGTTATGTGATGGAGCGAAAAACGCTTCAGGCCAGCAAGCGAGATGAAGCCTACATTGCCTTTTACCGGTTTGTTGAAGCTTCATGTCACCGCACTTCAAAAAAGCATTGCATTCTGGGATCTGAATTGCTCTCGGTGCTGCAAAAACACACCTGGGTATCTCAAAGTGACGGCTATCAGCGTCAGACCAAATGTCTGCCACGTTTACTGAAGGAACTGGACCAACATTATTTGGAAATTATTGAACAACTCGGGGCCTCGGATTGGTTTGACGACCTTGTTCGAACACAATGGGCTTTTGAATCCTTAAGTGAAGAGAAAAAGATAGGTGCCTATAAAGAGATTTCTGTTCGCGAAACTCGGCCCTTGCTGGAAGATGCTTTGCGATCACTTTTTGGGATTACTGACAGGCTCTATCAATCGGCTCCCGACGAAGAACTGGGACAAGTGGTTTACAGTTTGAACAAAGTGGTGAAGAAATTAACCAATAAAGCAGAGCGCGATATTTGTGCTGATGCACTCACCAATCTGCAATAGCAGGGGAAAAGTGATCACTTTTTCTCTCCCATCATTTTTCTTGCTTTTCCAATTCGACGATAAGTAGTACCTGCAAATCGTTCGCTCAATTCATTAATCAGATCGCTGTATTGTTCAAGTTTTATGAGGCCATCCCAGTTTTGCTCATCTTCAAGTTGTTTCGATAGTGAGGGAATAATTTTTTTTGGAAGCCTGGCATCGACTTCTTCAGAAATGCCCATTTTCTTGAGAATTTCTGAAATAAAATGGTGATCCTCGAGAATTTTCAGATATTCTTCTGAAGAAATATCAAGTTTTTCAAGCGTTTTATGGCGTTTTTCAAGTTTTTCAAAAACCAGTTTCAAATGATCAATATCTTCCGGTTTAAAGCCTGCCGGAATAAAAGCATATCCGGTGACAGGGGATTCATCACCGTTTCTGTGAATTTTTCCAAAAACAAATATTTGTCCATGATGCCATGCAGAAAGTGAATTACTTAAACGCCTGTTCTTTTCGGCATGTCCAACCAAAGTCCCGTTTTCGTCCACTATATTCACATTGTATTTGTCGTGTTCGGTGGGTTGAACAAGCGCTTCGCCTGTAAAGTGCCCAGATCCATTTGTTATTGAAATAGTTTCAGGAATGTCTTTAATTTCCACATGCTTAATGCCAGCAGTTTTATACAACTCATTTGGTGCGAAATTAGCATTCTGAGAAGGAATGGATGCGGCTTGTTTTACAGAAGCGGGAGTTTTTCGGATTCTCTTTCTCATGCGGAAGAGAACAATAGTTGCTGCCGACAATACGGTGCCAACAATTGAAAAAAATACTGGTTTGAAGTTTGCCATGTTGTAAATTATTTGAAGCTATTGATTTGCAAGATATAAAAAATAACTTAGCCCTGTGAAATAAAAAATTCCTCTATAAAAGACAATTCAATTATGCACAATAGACCGTAAGATTTTTAGATATTAGATGTTAGATGAATTGTCCCGAAGCTTCGGGATTCAAAGCCAGCCTCTTATTACGATGAACCTGTTAAATTTAAGCAACTGACTAGCAATCTATTACAAAAGCTTAACGGACTATTGTAAGAAAAAACATCACTTTAATTTCAAACAATTCATTTACAGAACTTTAAAAATACTGAACGAGCATTATGATTGCGAAAAGTGACAAAAAATAAAATACCAATAATTCCTCAAAAAGTGAAGGAATTCAAATAATTAAAAAATAATATTGGATGAATATACTTTTTATATGTTCTGCAAAATCGTGGGGAGGAAACGAAAAATGGGTTTCTATGGCAATGCATGGCTTGAAAAAGAAACACAACGTATTTTTCCTGGGCAAAACACCCCATCTGATGGACCAGTTTGGTGCAGGCATTAATGCTTATCGGGCTCCTTTCAGATCTGTTATTGACTGGAAAACCAAAACAATCATCTCCCGGATTGTGGCAGAAAAAAAAATTGATGTTATCGTTTCAACCAAAAAGAAAGAGTATTTCCTGGGAGGCATAGCTGCCCGCTCCGCCGGGGTGAAGCATTTCATCCGGCTTGGAATTATGCGCAATATGCCGGTACCTGTATGGAGCCGGATGGTATATTGCACGCTAAACGACGGGATTATTGTCAATGCACATCGCATTAAAAGTAACCTTTTAAAATACAAGAGTTTCAAAGATCATCCCATAAAGGTTATTTACAATGGAATGCCTTTACCCCGAGAGTGCAACAAAAGAGAGCCAGACCACAATTCTTTCAACATTGTTTCGACAGGGATGCTCACCCGCAGAAAAGGATTTCACATTCTAATCGAAGCCATTTCAATGCTCCCGGATGAATTAAAAAATAAAGTTCAGCTGCATGTTCTGGGAAAAGGCAGGGAAGAGGAATCATTGCAGGAAATGATAGCAGAAAAAGACCTGAAAAAATCAGTCCATCTCCATGGATTTAGCGATCCGTTTTCGCTGATAGAAAAAGCCAATTTATTTTGCCTGATTTCCGGAAATGAAGGTATCTCAAATGCTTTACTTGAAGCAATGTCTTGCGCGGTACCAGTTTTAACCACCAATGCAGGTGGAGCAGCAGAGTTTTTACTAAATGAGAAAAATGGTTACCTGGTTGCCCGTGATGCCCATGCTGTATCAGAAAAGCTGGCAGAACTGATGACCATGCCCAAACAAAAACTTAGCAATACAGGTGAAACCGGGAAACGCACCGTGAAATCCTTGTTTGACATGGACAAGATGACCGGTGAACTGGAAAAGTTTTTATATAATTTTACCTAACTTCGTGCGGTAAAACAGAAAAAAATATGGATAGCACCCGTCAGAAAAAAATAGGACGTCTCATTCAAAAAGAGATGAGTGAAATGTTTCAGCGTGAGATCAGAGAAATGGCCCTTGGTTCGCTGGTTACAGTAACTGTGGCAAGGGTTACCCCCGATTTGGGAATTGCCCGAATATATCTGAGTATTTTTCCGCCTCAGCGAAAAGAAGAAGTATTCGAGAATATCAAAAAGCATACTTCAGAAATCCGTTTTAATCTGGGACAGCGTGTGGGAAAACAATTGAGAATAATTCCGAATCTGGAATTTCACATTGATGATAGTCTTGATTACATTGAAAATATTGACCGTCTTCTGGATAAATAGAGGCTGGAGGTTAGATGCTAGAGGTTAGTTTTTAGAAGCTAGAGGTTATAGATTAGAGGTTAGATTTTAAAAGATTACCACAACTGAAAGTTTTGCTTGTTGATTCAGAATTTTGTGAATTGAAGAAACGAATGTGTTTTAGACATACGAATTATGCAATATGATCCCATAAAACGCAGTTTGGGAAAAGTGTTTAATGCTTCACCCGGATTGCGAATTTTCTTTTACCGGCTGCTTAATCTTTTGCTGCTTCGCTCGTGGCATATACGGCATGAATTAAAAAAATGGGCCGACAGGCGGGGCCCTGTGGCCGAAATTCTGGATGCAGGCTCGGGATTCGGACAATATTCCTGGACACTTTCGGGACTGGGAGACGATTACAGGATTTTAGGAGTGGATGTTAAAGATGAGCAGATCAAAGATTGCAATGATTTTTTCCGGAAAACAGGGAAAAGTAACCGCATCTCTTTTCGTGTTGAAGATCTTACCAGTTTCGTAAAACCCGTGACTTTTGATCTGATATTATCTGTAGATGTGATGGAGCACATCAAAGAAGACAGACAAGTATTTGGTAATTTTTATCAAAGCATGGTGCCCGGAGGCATGTTATTGATTTCGACACCATCCGACAAAGGAGGATCAGACGCTCACGATCATGAAGAGGATGAGGTTACAGGATTCATTGATGAACATGTGCGTGACGGTTACAGTCCCGAAGATATTACAGAAAAGTTGCAGCAGGCCGGGTTTGAAAAAATTGAATGTCGCTACACCTATGGAAAACCAGGACATCTATCGTGGAAATTGTCGATGAAAACTCCCATCCGCTTACTCAATAAAAGCAAGCTTTTTTTTATTTTGATTCCGTTTTATTATTTAATTACCTGGCCGGTAGCATGCATACTGAATTATTCCGACCTGAAAGGCAGCCATGACGAAGGCACAGGACTCCTCGTTAAAGCATTTAAACCAAATCCGGATCAATAAATGAAACTGTCCTTACATATAGCGCTCAGATATTTGTTTGCCAAAAAATCACAGAATATCATTAACGTGATATCTATGATTTCGGTATCGGGAGTGCTTGTGGGTTCGCTTGCGCTAATTGTGGTGCTTTCAGTATTCAACGGGCTGCATGGCTTAATTGGATCACTTTATGGCTCATTCGATCCGGATCTGAAAATAGTCCCGGCCAACGGGAAAGTGTTTAGCATGGATACCATTCCTTCTGAGGATATTCTGGCAATTAACGGTATTGAGCATATGGCATCCATACTAGAAGATCATGTCCTTATACGCTCCAACAATCGCCAGGTTCCTGCCAGCCTGATGGGGGTGGACGAAAATTTCGCTGCTGTTTCCGGTATTGATTCCATTATCATTGAAGGCGAATACAAATTAAAGCACAACTCCCGGAATTTAGGAGTGGTTGGATATATTCTGGCCGATCAGCTTGGGTTGCGCCTAAATTTCGTAAAACCTCTGATCGTTTATGCTCCAAGACGAACAGGAAGGATAAATATGATGCGTCCCGACCTTTCTTTCAAAAAAGAATATTTACATCCTGCCGGAATTTTTGCTGTTCGCCAGATTGAATACGACTCACAATACCTGATCGTCAATATTGATCAGGCACGGGGATTGTTCGATTATGGTGACGACATAGTATCGTCACTGGGAATATCACTCACCGAAAACTTCCGCGCAGATAAAATAAAGATCCTCATTTCAGAATTGCTGGGAACAGATTTTAAGGTACAGGACAGGCAGGAACAACATGCTACCTTTTACAAACTGATGCAGGTTGAAAAACTGATGGCTTACCTGATTTTACTATTTATTCTGATAATAGCCATTTTTAATGTCATAGGCACTTTGTCCTTATTGATATTTGAAAAACGCGAAAGTATTGGCACCCTTCGCAGTATGGGGGCCGACCGTTCTTTGATCAATAAAATATTCCTGATCGAAGGATGGCTCATATCCCTGGCAGGAGTCACTGTAGGTGTTCTATTGGGAGCACTGCTGGTGTGGCTTCAGCAGGAATTCGGAATGCTTCGTTTTCAGGGAGGCGGTGCTTTTGTTGTTGAGGCTTATCCGGTTGCTCTTGAGTGGACCGATATGGTACTTGTATATGTGACAGTTTCACTGGTTGGCCTGGTGGCAGCCTGGTATCCTGTGCGGGTTATAGTACGCCGGTATTATTCAGAGCAGGGAGAAGAATGATCGGCCCAGCGCACGGCAATTTCATCAAGAATAGAATTAAGTTCATTGATGCTTTCTGTCCGGAGCATTTTTATCTTCAGTGGCCGAAAATGTTCAAGACCTTTAAATGTAATTGCCAGATGCCTTCGTGAATGCAAAATACCTCTTCTTTCTCCCAGCCATTCAACTGATTTATTCACATGTTCGCGAATCATTTCTACGTGTTCGGGAATGGATGGTGGTGGCAGCAACTCCCCGGTATCGAGAAAATGACGAATTTCTTGAAAAATCCATGGCCTTCCAATGGCCGGACGCCCGATCATCAAAGCATCCACCCCATAGCGGTCGAGATAAAGACGTGCCTTTTGAGGATTGGTAATGTCACCGTTACCAATGATGGGAATGGTCATTCTGGGATTGTTTTTCACTTCCCCTATCAGTGTCCAGTCGGCCTCACCCGTATACATTTGTGCACGGGTCCGTCCGTGAATAGTGAGTGCCTGGATGCCAGTATCCTGCAATTGTTCGGCCACGTCCACAATATTTTTTGAGGATTCGTCCCAACCCAGCCGGGTTTTTACTGTTACCGGAGTATTTACTCCCTTCACAACAGCACGGGTCATGGCAATCATTTTTGGAATATCACGCATCATGCCCGCGCCGGCGCCTTTGGAAGCAATTTTTTTTACCGGACAGCCGAAATTGATATCAATGACATCGGGCCGGGAAACTTCGGCAATCCGGGCAGCTTCAGCCATGGCATCAATTTCTTTACCATAAAGCTGAATACCCACAGGGCGTTCATCATCATTGAGTTCCATTTTTTTCATGGTCTTATCTACTTCACGCACCAGAGCATCTGAAGAAACAAATTCAGTATACATCAAATCGGCACCGTATCGTTTGCAAAGAGCCCTGAACATACGATCGGTGACATCCTCCATAGGAGCCAGTAACAATGGTTCTTTCCCTAGTTCTAAATTGCCTATTTTCACTATTTATCGTTTTTGTATTGTACAAAGATAATCCTTCATCAAAAAATAGAGTTCAATTTTGATAATTAGGCTGAATTATATGTAACTTGCTATCATTATTAGGAAAAAAAGTAAAATGCAAAACATCCCTTACTTACTGGTGTTAAGACCCTTAATTTTTGTTTTTCAAGGCAAGCTTTGCAGCCCTCGTGAACTACAGCGAAAAAGCTTAACGCAGAAAAAAATAAACTAGGGCAAGAATTAGTTTGGGAGATCACGGGTCATTACACCA
>JBEPWN010000068.1:0-9618 GCA_041642395.1 Marinilabilia sp.
TTTTACAAACAAAAAATATTGCGCACTACTTTTTTGTTTCTGGCAAGTTTATTCTTCTATTACAAAGCGGGTGGATATTTTTTCTTTCTGCTGGTAATCTCAACCATTGTTGATTTCTTCATCGGCCGGGGGCTTGAGTTTTTCCAGCGGTATTGGAAGCGAAAACTATTACTCATCCTCAGTCTGACGATAAATCTGGGAATGCTTGGTTATTTCAAATATGCTTGGTTCGTGGCTGATATATGGGCTGATATATTTAATCAGAGTGTTGAAGCAAAGGACTGGCTAGCTGTTTTATCCAATCAGTTATTCGAAACTGCATTCAGTGTTGATGACATTGTTTTGCCCATCGGCATTTCTTTTTTTACCTTTCAGACCATCAGTTATTCAATGGATGTATACCGGCGGCATGTGGCTCCTGTTCACAACATCATCGACTTCGGATTTTACGTGTCCTTCTTCCCACAACTGGTTGCAGGACCAATAGTCAGAGCCCGGGAATTCATACCGCAAATATACCGGCCATTTGTTCTTACCGAAAGACAAATCTGGCATGCCACCTTTCTGATCATTTCGGGATTAATAAAAAAAGTCATATTTTCCGACTATATAGCAGTAAATCTGATCGACAGAGTATTCGAAAGTCCGTTTCTGTATTCAGGAGTTGAGATCCTCTCGGCCGTGTATGGTTATACCCTTCAAATATACTGCGATTTCAGCGGATATACTGATGTAGCCATTGGCCTGGCGATGCTTCTGGGATTCCGGCTGCCGCTGAACTTCAACAGCCCTTACAAGGCTCTGTCGGTAGGTGAATTCTGGCGCCGATGGCACATTTCGCTTTCAAGCTGGCTGCGCGATTACCTTTATATTCCACTTGGAGGAAACCGGCGTGGAAAATTACGCACCCAACTCAACCTCATCATCACAATGACCCTTGGAGGCCTCTGGCATGGAGCATCATGGCGATTTGTCCTGTGGGGTCTGTGGCATGGTATTGGTTTGGTTATCGACAAATTAATACAACCGCTCACTTCCCGTTTACCCCGCTGGATTGCTTCATGGACAGGACTGTTTATTACCTTTCATTTTGTTGTGGCAGGCTGGATCCTTTTCAGATCTTCTAATATGGAAACAGCAAGGATCATCACAGAAAGAATTTTTACAACCTTTCAGCCGGAAATGATTATCCCGGCCATTCAAAACAATCCATTATCCTACATATTGATTATCACGGGTTTTTTAGTGCACTGGTTGCCGGAATCAATTAAAGAATCTGTCCGAGGCTGGTTTATTTCACTGCACTGGACTGCCAAAGTGACATTGGTCGCACTGGCAATTGTTGCTATGCTTCAGTTCAGGACTGCAGAAGTTGTTCCTTTTATTTATTTCAGGTTTTGATTTGATGTGATTAATATAAAGGTGGGCTTAAGGCTCAACCCAACTCCGTCCGTGTGGATTTGCAATCCACACGGTTATTTATTTGCGGATTTGTAATCCGCCTAAAAATATTTCCTGGTTTATAGACGAACACTAAATAAAATTCTAAAACCCCGTATATTATTATATACAACAAAACAATTAAGCATGACTTTCAGACTGAGGAACCAGCTATTTAATCTGGCAGGATTTTTGATTTTAGAATGAGTTGTAATCATTCCGGCAATGATATTATCTTTGTTTCAATACTAATTTTGAGAAGCTATGTTTTCAACACCCTTATTGCTAATATTCCTTTTCTTCCTGATCGCAAGTTCCATCGTAAGTGCCCAGTTGAAGAAACGATTCAAAAAATATTCAAAAACACCACTTGACAGTAACTTGTCGGGCCGCGAGGTCGCTGAGAAAATGCTGCACGACAATGGCATCAGGAATGTGAAAGTCCTTCCTTCCAGAGGCCATCTGAGTGACCATTACAATCCTGCCAACAGAACTGTAAACCTGAGCGAAGATGTTTATCAGGGACGAAATATTGCCGCCGCTTCTGTTGCTGCACACGAATGCGGACATGCAGTACAGCATGCTCGAAGTTATGCCCCCCTAAAATTAAGATCGGTATTGGTACCTCTCCAAAATGTGAGCTCCAAAATACTTAATGCCGTATTTATCACTATGTTTCTTGGAGCTTTCATGCTTCCGGGTTTTATCACCTTCGATCTGGCCCTTCAGATTATAATTGCCTGTTATGCCGTTTTCACACTCTTTGCGTTCATTACATTACCGGTGGAGATAAACGCCACACAACGGGCTTTAGCCTGGCTGCATTCAGCAAATATTACCAGCGGCCGCAATCACTACCAGGCACGTGATGCTCTAAAATGGGCCGCTTACACTTATGTGGTGGCTGCCTTATCGGCTCTGGCTACTTTGGCTTATTATCTGATGATATTCCTGGGAAGAAGGGATTAATATCCCATACAGAAAAAAATTATCTTGGTTTTTATAACCATTATATCAAACATTACACCCCCGTAATCTGATTGTAAGAATACGGGGGTGTTTTTATTCATAAATAATTCTTTTTAAAAATTTGTTTATGAAAATATTTGTTGATAAAACGGCTTATTTCTGTATGAAGAAAGCGATATTTTTTTTTTATCATACCGTTAAAACGGTACAACTTCATTAGTCGCGCAATTGCTAGCAAGAACTAGAGGTTAATCCTCCGCTTGTTCGGAAAATATGTCATAGAGATATATATTTCATTGCATTCTTATAAAAATACTGGTATGAAACGAGCTTTGTATTTTTGCAATGCCCACAGGGAAAAAAGCAGTAAAGAGACTGCACTTATCAGAAAGCAGAAATTGCAAACTACTCAACCTTAAAGCCAAGCAACTGCATCGCCTCTTTCAACTCATGATCGGAAGACGGGATTTTAACTGTCCATGCAGGAAATTCACGACGAACAGGATAACTTCCCCGTAAAAATTCAAAATTCTCCGGTTGATCTGTCAATCGTTGTGAATCCTCCTTCACATTGTATGTTTTTAATACGGCTTCAGCTATTCGCAAATTCAACCGATCATTGGTCTTAGCAATGGGAATCACCATGTTATCGTAGCCGGGAAGCTTTTCCGGGAACCAGTCCTGAAGTCCAAAACCAAACTCTTTACTTACAAAACTCACTGCAGCAGCTGTGCCATTGGCTTTTCCATCAACAGAATAGCCGGCAATATGAGGCGTCCCTATCATCAACCTTTCCAATAATTCTTTTGAAATATCCGGCTCATTCTCCCATACATCAAGGATCCCCCGTTCGATCAGGCCAGAGCTCAACCCCTTCATTAAAACACGTTCCTCCACTACTTCACCCCTTGATGAATTCACCAACACACATCCTCGTTTCATCATCAAAAGAGAGGTGTCATTGAGTAAATGGAAGGTTGGATATTTACCCTCATAAATAAGTGGAACATGAAATGAAACCACATCAGACATTTGCAGTAAAACATTGAGATCAACATTTTCAAAACCGGGCTCATTTTCCTTTCGGGGTGGGTCATTTAGCAGCACATTCATTCCAAAAGCTTCGCCAACTTTGGCAACTTTACTTCCAACATTCCCCACACCAACAACACCCAGAGTCTTGCCCCTCAAAGGATAATACTCCATTTCGAGACTGGCAAAAACAGAAGCTATATATTGTTTCACCGAGCCTGAATTACATCCAGGAGCATTACCCCATTTAATCTTATTGGCTTCAAGCCAGGCAATATCCATATGGTCGGTTCCTATGGTGGCTGAAACAACTACTTTAACACTGCTGTTTTGGAGTAACTTTTCATTCACTTTCGTGCGGGTTCGCACAATCAGTGCATCAGCATCTTTTACCTCTTCAGGGCCAATCTTAACCCCTGGAAGATACTTCACTTTGGCAAAAGGCTCAAAAACTCCCTTTAAAAAAGATATTTTTTCATCTGCAACAATCTTCATAATAATGCAATATTGTTCCATTAAATAATTAAACAGTTTTAGGCAAGCCAAAACCGGATAAATTCTTAAAATGTCGTTAAAGATAAATATTCTTTTTCATTCGAATAAAAGAATAAAATCTCATAAAGAACATATTTACTAAGGATTTAAAATTTCAATGTAAATTACCACCTTTGAAAAACGCATAAGCAACAGAACAAATATATTATCAGCTCATGATTAATGACTTATAGCATTAAAGCCGATTAAAATAATTTGAATGTAAAGTGCTAATAATTCTTATGATTAATATTTTAAATTTTTATCGATTATTTTTAGAATTAAAAGTGCATTATAGCTTTAATTTTTATCAGCAAAAAAATTGACTATTTTTGTCATCACATCAGAAATGACTTATATTATAAGTATAAGGTTATTCATGATCCCGACAATCCTCATCAGAAAAGAGATACCGCATAAATTGTGTTAAATGATGATTTTTTGTACCATGTTTTTCTTTAAAAAAGATTCATAAAGCGGGGCTTAACTTAAATAAAATCATTCTTTTTGCAGAAAGGGTAGAATCTGTATAATAAAAAACATACTGAGCCTTTAATTCAAATGATTAAGCGCTTTTTAACCTCAAAACGTAAATCTGATTGCGTATATTTACACACTCGGACAAAGAGAGAACAGGCCAGAACAGATATAAAATCAAATTAAAGCAATAATATTATGAGTACAGACATTGCAAAAAGAGCCGCCGACAACATACGAGTACTCTCGGTCGCCATGGTAGAAAAAGCGAAGTCGGGTCACCCTGGAGGGGCAATGGGGGGTGCAGATTATATCCAGATCCTCTTTAGTGAGTATCTTGAATTTGATCCCTCAGACCGCCAATGGGCAATGCGCGACAGATTCTTTCTCGATCCCGGACACATGTCACCCATGCTCTATTCGCAACTAGCATTAACGGGTACTTATACCATGGAAGAACTTGCTAATTTCCGCCAATGGGGCAGTCCGACCCCCGGACACCCGGAACTCGAAGTGGAGCGCGGCATTGAGAACACATCGGGACCACTGGGACAGGGACATACAAATGCTGTAGGTGCAGCCATTGTCGAAAGATTTCTGGCACAAAAATTTGGTCTTTGGAGTGCTCATAACATATATACCTTCATTTCAGACGGAGGCATCCAGGAAGAAATTTCACAGGGCTCCGGTCGTCTTGCAGGACATCTGGGATTGGGGAATTTGATTATGTTTTACGATTCCAATGACATCCAGCTCTCTACAGAAACAAGCTCTGTATCCACAGAAGATACAGCCATGAAGTACGAATCGTGGGGTTGGGCTGTAAAAACCATTGACGGACACGATCATGCCCAAATACGGGAAGCCCTTGATGAAGCAAAAAAAATTACCGATAAGCCATATCTGATCATTGGGAAAACCATTATGGGGAAGGGTGCCATAACCGAAACAAACGAATCATTTGAACGCAAAGTTTCCACTCATGGGCAACCCCTTGGCGCAGCAGGCGCTTCGTTCAAGAAAACCATTGCCAACCTGGGTGGAGATTACGATAGTCCGTTTTCCATTTTCCCTGATGTAGCTCAGTACTACAACAAAATAATGGAAGAAAAAACATTCCAGGCCGAGCGCAAAAAAGCAGAACAGCAGACTTGGGAAAAAGCCAATCCCGAGTTGGCTGAACAATTGCACCAATTCTTTTCCGAGGATGTACCTGCAATCGATTATGCCTCCATCGAACAGAAAGCAGATACAGCCAGTCGCGCTGCATCAGGCACCGTTTTGGCACATTTTGCCGACAACATACCAAATATGATCGTAATGTCGGCCGACCTTAGCAATTCAGATAAAACAGACGGATTCCTGAAAAAGACGCAACAAATGGTGAAGGGCGATTACTCAGGCCAGTTTGTACAACCTGGAGTCTCAGAATTAACCATGGCCGCTGTGGCAAACGGAATGGCATTGCATGGAGGAGTTATTCCGGTTTGCGGAACGTTCTTCGTTTTCTCTGACTTTATGAAACCTGCCGTCCGACTAGCGGCTCTTATGCAACTTCCCGTTAAATATGTATGGACACATGACGCATTCCGGGTAGGTGAAGACGGACCAACTCATCAGCCGGTGGAGCAGGAAGCCCAAATCAGGCTCATGGAAAAACTCAAAAACCACCATGGTGATAACAGCATGCTGGTAATGCGCCCTGCCGATGCAAACGAAAGTACAGTAGCCTGGCAAATGGCCATGGAAAACACAAAAACTCCCTCAGCATTGATCCTTTCGCGTCAGAACATGCCCAACTTACCTGATAGTAGTTACAAGAAAACACTTCAGGCTAAGAAAGGTGCTTACATTGTACAAAAAGATGAAGGAAAATTGGATCTTGTAATGGTTGGAAACGGCTCGGAGGTATCAACTCTGGTTGCAGGTTCTGAAATGTTACGAAAAGAAAAAGGTCTGAAAATTCAGGTGGTATCAGCCATTTCTGAAGGACTTTTCCGCAATCAGTCAAAGGAATATCAGGAGGAAGTGCTTCCGGCTGACATCCCACGCTTCGGACTCACTGCCGGATTGCCCACCACCATTGAAGGCCTCACCGGCCCCAATGGTTTGGCTACCGGACTGGACCATTTCGGATATTCGGCACCTTACAACGTTCTGGATGAAAAATTCGGTTTTACCGGTGAAGCGGTTTTCAAAAATGTATGCGCATTTTTGAAGTTATAGATTTTTTATCAAGTCCGTTAAAAAAAGCCTAAACGCAGAGACGCAATGACGCAAAGATTTAATTTCCAGAGAAATATGTGTCGTTTTATGAATGCTTACTATCAGGAATTTGTAAGAGTCTAACGGAGTATTATTTTTATAATAAAGCCTCCTCAACTAATATTGAGGAGGTTTTTCTATTTTTGTATCATGTTAGACAAGAAAAATTATTTGCCAGCCGGAACCATTGCCAAGCCACATGGCATAGCCGGAGAAGCATCTGTCCGTTTGTTCCCCGAAATGACAGATCACGACCTTAAGCCTTCCTTTGTCTTTATTGAAATTGATAATGACCTCGTCCCTTACAGGGTCAGCAGCTTCCGGTATAAATCAAATGATGTACTACTGGTGAAAATGCCCCTACTCTATGCAGAAGAAAAAATAAGATCGCTGATGGGATCTAATGTTTATATCTCGCCGGATGATGTAACAGAATCTCCTGATGAGGAAACTCCGGACACTTTCGCAGGATATTCAGTAAAAGACAGCAAAGCAGGTGTCATCGGAATAATCCAGGGCATTCAGGACATTGCCGGGAATCCTTTGTTTATCATTGATGCACCCAAAGGAGAAATTCTTGTGCCTGCCTCTGATGACTTCATTATTAACATAAATGATGATGCAAAAGTAATTGAGATGGAAATTCCGGAAGGACTTTTGGACATTAATCTGCAAGAGTAAATTCTAATCTGCAATTCAACTCATGGATAAGAACTATTCCCATCACAAATCCTTCCACTCATGCTCTCGGATCGCTTCACGCCACTCATCCGGCAACCGAAAAGACACACCTTCTTTTCGCCGAAACCCTGCCATTACAGATTCACAAATTGAAAGTGGTTCATCTGAATTTGCATCAATAATCCACTGCACCATCTTCAGACTTTTATTTCCCAGGTCATAAATTCTGGTGAGCACCTCGATGGATTGTCCCAGAAATATCTGTTGTATGAAATCGGTCTTTGTACTCACCACCACCAACTGATCATTGTTTTGGGTGGCACCGGGAATCCAGCCTAACACATCGCGGAGATAATACATCCGACCCAGATCGCAATAATCCTGGACTACAGCATTGTTGACATGCCCGAATCCATCTACATCACTGAAGCGCATCTGAATGGGTAATCGATGTTTAAATTCTGATTTATTCATTAATTCGAAATGGGTAAATTTCCTGCCTGGCAGCAATAATTATGCGAATTATTTCGCCTCCTATTCCCTGATTACTTTTACCTGGCCATCGGCATCCAGTTTAATGATCCCGGATGGCACTGAATTTTTCACCTCGCTCTGCCGGAACGACACCACATAATCCACACCGTTAATAATCTCTTCACTGATCTCTTTGAAGTTTTTTGGTGAAGGTTCGCCGGCAATATTGGCAGAAGTAGAGACCAAAGGCTTTCTGAATTTCTGACAAAGCGCCCTGGAAAAAGCCTCTTTGGTAACACGAATGCCAATGCTTCCATCTTCTGCCAAAAGATTATCCGCCAGATTCTTTCCCTCGGGATAGATAATGGTCAGCGGTTTGTCAGACAATTCTATCAGATCATAAGCCAGTTCGGGAACATCCCTGACATAAGAATTTAATCGCACTTCATTTTCAACCAGCACCAACATACTTTTGGTATCGGCCCTTTTTTTCAGTTCATAGACCTTCTTTACAGCCTCCTCGTTGGTGGCATCACATCCAATTCCCCATATTGTGTCGGTAGGATAAAGAATTAATCCCCCTTTTTGCAGCACATCTACTGCTTTTTTCAAATCCTCCTGATAGTCCATAATAATTATGTGATTTTATACAATTATAATAAAAAAAGCCGGCAAATCATAGAGAATTCGTCGGCTTTGTATCAAAAAGCAGCTGGCTATCAGATTAAATGATCAACAGACACTTTTCTAATTTTATACCGCAACGTTAAAATCACGCAACGCACTGTTGAGTGAGGTCTTCTTATCTGTCGACTCTTTACGCTGTCCTATGATAAGAGCCGCAGGGACCTGATATTCACCAGCCGGAAATTTCTTGGTATAACTTCCCGGAATTACAACTGAGCGGGGAGGCACATAACTTTTATATTCCTTTGGTTCGGGACCACTAACATCAATTATTTTTGTAGAGCCTGTTAATACAACATTTGCACCGAGCACAGCTTCTTTTCCAATGTGGCAACCTTCAACCACGATACACCGCGAGCCGATAAAAGCATTGTCTTCAATAATTACCGGAGCAGCCTGAATGGGTTCCAAAACACCGCCTATGCCAACACCTCCACTCAAATGTACATTTTTTCCAATTTGAGCACAACTCCCTACAGTAGCCCATGTATCCACCATCGTACCTGAATCGACATATGCACCAATATTCAGATATGAGGGCATCATCACTACCCCACGACCTATGTAAGCACCATACCGGGCAACCGCATGAGGAACAACACGAACTCCAAGCTCCTTATAATTTTTTTTCAATGCCATTTTATCATGAAACTCAAAAGGACCTAATTCAATGGTTTCCATTTCCTGCATCGGAAAATATAAAATAACTGCTTTCTTGATCCAGTCATTCACTTTCCAGCTATCCCCGTCAGGCTCAGAAACACGAATTTCGCCTCGATCCAAAAGATCAATCACTTGACGGATGGTTTCTTTAGTCTCGTTATTTTCCACAAGTGACCTGTCGTCCCATGCTTTTTCAATAATTTCTCTTAAACTCTCATTCATATATTCAGTATATTAATAATTTCTCAATTAAGATGATCAGTCGCACATTATTAACAATCAAAAAAAATCCTTCTTCACAATATAGGCAAAAAAACATCCCTGCCATGGCAACCATTTCATGCCATCTGCAATAAAAATAATGAAATAATGTTTGTACGAGGTTTTGAGACTCTA
>JBEPWN010000069.1:0-9612 GCA_041642395.1 Marinilabilia sp.
ATATTGAGTCAGAGGAAATATCCATTAAGGACAGGCGGGAGGTTAATCATCAGTTTATGGAAGTTCTGGAATTTCTTTTCAGAAAAGGTGTCTATGTCGGCATTGCTACTCATGATCGTTTTCTCACTGATGAGGCACAGAAATTAATCACGAAACATGCTCTATCCGATCAGTATTATGAATTTCAGATGCTTTATGGTGTGACTCCCGAATTGCGAAGCGAACTGGTGGCCGCCGGTCATAAAATGCGGGTTTATGTGCCGTTCGGCAGCGAGTGGTTTGGGTATTCCACCCGACGTCTCAAAGAAAACCCTAAAATGGCCTATTATATATTAAAAGCTCTGGTTAAGCGGGGATAAATATCCATAATTGGTGCGATATTTTATGCTTGATCCGATGCGAACAATAAAATAAAAAAGAAAGGGTCGTTTCTCGTTTGAAACGACCCTTTGCACACAGGAATTGTTGGGAGGAAATAAAAAATGTTTCCGGGTCAAATGTCCGCTTTCCCATCGATATGTATATTAACTGAGTGTTATCTGTAAATTAAATATGGGAATCCTATTCCTTTTTAGTACCATAATTGAGTCTGTATGGAAGCAGTTTTATTGTGTTCGGGGGAAGAATCAATGACAATAGACCGTTATACTTTTTAAATATAAGATTTAAGTTGAATCTTATTGTGTTGATAATCTGTTTATTAAAAGATAGAGCCTGTAAATTTTAAGCAATTAAATTTCAAGTCCTTATAAAAGTTTAACGAACTATTGAATGATTGGACTTGTAATTAATGCCAATATGGCATAAGTGAAATCAATTTGATGTCATGTTGACATTTTATATTACTTAAGGCTGTCATTATTACCTGTTTGTGCGATTGGCATTTCCTTTGTTATTTGATATTCAGAATTAATTAATCTTGTTAAATCAAAAACTAAGGAGGATTAAGTTATGACACTCGTAACGCGTTTTAACAATCAGGTGCCTGAAATGGCTAATATTTTTGATGATTTTTTTGGTGGTGATTTTTTTAATCGACCAGCTGCCAAAAGACAACGGTCTTCAATTCCTGCAGTTAATGTTCAGGAAAGCGATGATGAATATGTGATCGAAGTCGCTGCTCCTGGCATGAAAAAAGACGATTTTAAAGTTGAAGTGAATAACAATGTGTTGACCATTTCAGCCGAAAAAGAAAAAGAAAGTGCAGACAAAGATAAAGGCTATACCCGCCGGGAGTTCAGTTATTCATCCTTTAATCGTTCATTTTCTATTCCTAAACATGAAGTGGATGAAGGAAAAATTGATGCTACATATAAAGATGGCTTGCTGAAAATTAAACTTCACAAACGTGAGGAAGTAAAACCCAAACCTGCACGCATGATTGAGATTAAGTAAAATTTATTCATCTGTTTTTAAAAGTCCGAATTTACGAACAGGTAAGATTGAATAAACCTCCGGTTTTATATTACCGGAGGTTTTTTTTGACCCTTACCACGCAATTTTCTTCATTGCATGTTTTTCCAGCCAGTCATTGGCTTTAGAAAAGTGACGGCATCCGAAAAACCCTTTTGTTGCTGATTGGGGCGACGGGTGGGCCGCTTTCATAATAAGATGTTTCCGGGAATCAATGTATGCTGCTTTTTTTTGGGCATATTGTCCCCATAGCAGGAACACGATATTTTCATGGTTTTGGGATATGGTTTTGATTGTTGCATCAGTGAATTTCTCCCAGCCTTTTCCCCGATGCGATCCGGGCGAATGTGCCCTTACTGTGAGGGTGGCATTGAGTAACAATATCCCTTGTTGTGCCCACCTAGTAAGATTTCCTGAAACCGGACGGATGAGTCCTGTATCATTGGTCAATTCTTTGAAAATATTTTGCAGTGAGGGAGGCAGTGGCATACCATCGGGAACTGAAAAGCAGAGTCCATGTGCCAGGCCAGGCTGGGGGTAGGGATCCTGACCCAAAAGTACCACTTTCACATTTGGTAAGGGCGTATGATTAAATGCATTAAAGATCAGATGCTCCGGTGGAAGAATGGGATAATTCTCTTTTTCTTTTGCCAAAAATCGCTGAAGACTATAAAAATACGGAGAAACAAGTTCTTTGTTTAATGCTTTTCTCCATGTATCTTCTATTTGCAGATGGATGTGATCCATGACTCTTGTTTTAGGGATTCTGAAATAATACTGGAAATGGTTTTGATAAAATAAAACAGATGAAATGCTGCTGTGACTGTTTTAAAGTTAACCATTTCATTTTTCGGAAACCATTGGTTATGCATTAAATTACTTCGGAATAACTTCAGGAAAGGGATTTTGTGGTTACCAAAATTTTTATTTAAGATGGCAGATTTGGAATTCGAAGAATTTAAAAGGTGTTTAAATTTGCATTTCTTTTAACAATAGTCTGTTAAACTTGGCTTTAGTTTAAAGTAGCGTGGTTATCCTTAGAGATTGCTTCGGGCATAGCCCTATTAATGACAGACCCTTCGCACAACGAGGAAGAGATTGGAAGAGGGCAGAGCGGCATTGCCGCTCTGCCCTCTTCCAACCTCTTCCATATAAAAAGTGAGAAGGTGTCATTGCGATCCTGATGAGGGACGATATCGGGAGAAGCAATCTTTTAATACAGGTTAGATCGTTTTCTTTTCTACCAATGAAGAAATTTTTGAAACAAAGGAATTATCAACGCAAATGTAAAATCAAAAAAAGAAACGCCTGTGAAACTAATTTTTTGTTTCACAGGCGCCAGCTATAATCCAAATGGAATATTTGATAACAAACAAATAGTCTTTAATGAAATTCTATAAATTGAAGCGTTTGGTCACTTCATCCCAGTTTACAATGTTCCAGAAAGCTTCAATGTAAGCCGGCCGCTGGTTCTGGTATTTAAGGTAGTAAGCGTGTTCCCAAACGTCAAGTCCAAGAATTGGATTTCCTTTGATTTCGGCAAGATCCATCAGCGGATTATCCTGATTTGGTGTACTTCCTACAACCAGCTTCCCATCATCTTGTTTTATGAGCCATGCCCATCCCGAGCCAAAACGGGTAGCTGCGGCATTGTTAAATGTTTCTTTAAATTGGTCGAATGAACCAAAATATTTTTCAATCGCTGTCAGCAATTCCGCTTCAGGCTTTCCTCCGGCATTGGGTGCAAGTAATTTCCAAAAGAGGTTATGATTGTAATATCCGCCACCATTATTTCTGACGGCTGTTGGATGTTTTGAGACGCTGGACAGCAATTCCTCTATGCTTTTTCTCTCAAGATCGGTTCCTTCCACCGCTGCATTCAGTTTGCTGGTGTACCCGCCGTGGTGTTTGCTGTGGTGAATCTCCATTGTACGGGCATCAATATACGGCTCCAATGCATCGTAGGAATACTCAAGTTTTGGAAGTTCAAATGCCATAATTTTATATGTTTTATGATTAAACAATTAATTAATTTTAATTCGGATAACTTTATCCAAAATTAAGACTTATTTGGAATAAATCCAAATAAACAAAGCCAAAAATTGTTAAACATTTGTCAGAATGATTCAACATTTTTTGGCTGTAACAATCAATTGTATTTTTATGGCTTGTGTCCCAAACGTGAAATTCTACTGCTTTTTTCCTCCTGTTCCCACTGTGAAAAAATCTTTGAGTGATGGTACGTTTGACGTTCTGGCTTTTTTAAGAGGTCCCTCAAATGCAATGGTTCCGTTTTCCACAAAAAGAACCTTGTCGGCGATACGCAGAATACTGGAAACTTCATGGGTGACCATAACAACAGTCATTCCAAGTTGTTTGCGGAGGTTTAAAATGAGTTCGTCTAATCCGGCCAGAGAGACCGGGTCAAGACCTGCACCGGGTTCATCGCAGAATAGAAGAGGAGGGTCCATAATAATAGCCCTGGCCAGTGCCGCCCGCTTTAACATTCCGCCACTGAGTTGTGAAGGATATAGATAATAGGCATCTTCCAGATTGACCAGGTTGAGTTTTGTGCGGACCATGTCTTCAATGATGTCCGGAGGAAGTTTGGTGTGTTGTTCCAGGGGCATGGCTACATTATCACCCACAGTAAGGGATTTTAGCAATGCGCCGTTCTGGTAGAAAACTCCCAGTTGCAGATAATAATCCAGTTCTTCTTCTTCTTCAATTTCTGCAATATCCTTGCCAAATACAGATATGATGCCTGGTTGCACGGGGAAGAGGCCAAGCAAATGCTTCAGAATAGTGCTTTTGCCCGAGCCACTGCCGCCAAGGATTACTGTTACTTCGCTTTGGTTGGCAGAAAAGGAGACATCCTTTAAAACCTCTCTTTCGTCGAAGGAGACTTTTAGTGAATTTACTTGTATGATCTTTTCATTCTCCATGTAGGACAGTGCTTAATAAAATATCAATCCAAGAATACTGTCGGCAATAATGACCAGCGTGATGGCGGCGACCACGGAACTGGTTGTGGATTTTCCAACTCCTTCTGCCCCTTCTTCAACTTTAAATCCAAAAAATACTCCGGTTATTACAATAATAACAGCAAAAACACCGCTTTTAATCAAGGCTGTGAATATGTCTTTCCGGTAAAGAGAATCAGACATACGATTGAAGAATACTTCAGGAGTGATATCGAGGTAAAGATAGGCGGCTGTGGCACCTCCGATAATACCAGCAATACTTGCTAGGATGGTTAGAAAGGGCATGGTGACCAGGCTTCCATATATTTTCGGGACTACCACAAAACGCAATGGGTTAAGTCCCATGGTTCGCAAAGCATCTATCTCGGAAGTTACCTTCATAGTTGCTATTTCGGCAGCAATGGCCGACCCACTGCGGCCTGCCACCAGAATCGCGGTTATTAGCGGTCCCATCTCTGCCATCATGGCAATGACTGTAAGATCCACTATATATACGTTCGCTCCAAAATTTCTTAATTGAGATGAGGATTGAAGTGCCAGCACAAGCCCGATGATAAAAGTCATGGCCATCACAATGGGTACAGCATTAACACCAATAGAAATGGCTTGATTCACAAATTCACCTTTGCGTCGTTGTTTGCTGGAAAAAAGATCTTTTACAGACCAAAAAAGGATGTCAGCAAGAAGGTAGAAAAAGGCCGCCACATATTCTTTCAGGAAGATGGACAGCTGGTTACCAAGAAGATATGAAAAGGGTTCGTCGCCGATGTGTTTGCTTGTTTTTTTTTCAACAGGACTAAAAAGTGTCAGTTTGTTTTGTATTTCTTCCCGGGTGTTGCGGATGCTTAAAGATATATTGTGTTTTAAAGCTCTTTTTTTTATTGAATGAATTGCTGCAACCCCTCCGCTGTCAATGTGTTGAAGTTCGGATAAATCAAATATCAGATCAGATTCTCTGTGTTGGAGAAATAACCATTCCACATCGTTCAAAAAAGCATGGGCGTTATCAATGGTTAATGTATCCTTCAACTGAACAACATTGTCTTCCAGGATGAAAATGTCTGATTTATTTGAGCGATGCTTTCTCACAATTATTTATTTATTGTGTGATACTCTTTCTTTTATTTCAGCAGCAAAATTATTGAGTTCCTTATGAAAAATTTCGCTGATGGTTGCTGCTGCCAGATTCAGACTTTTGCTTTCAAGAAGAGCTTTTTTGTCAGCCAGATGCGACACTACAACGGTATCGCTCAACGCATCAATGAGTTCGAAGCGCAATTCTATATGAGCTTCAAACTCATTGTTTTCAGTAGTGGCGACTTCAATTTTGAATATGGTGGTTTGTAACCTGAAATCCGGACTTTTGTCCCAGAAGCGACCCGATACGCGGCTGAAAATTTTGTTGCCCGAGAGGTAATCAATAATTAAGGGGGTCAGGGCTTCAGACGGGCTTACTGCCCATTCGTTGTTGCCAAAGTATCTGACCTGGTGGGATGCATCTCTGAAAATAATCCGTCTTGTGGCATAAGCCGGATAAACCTCTACTTCTTCCACTTCACACCTTGCATCTACTGCAACCATTGTGTCCTGGTCAGCCAGCATTTCCGGTTCAGGGTTCTCTATCATATAGAATTTCTTGACAACGGTTTTTTGTCCGCCACAGGCCGACAGCATAAAAATTGCCAATAAACTAATTAGAATATTTCTCTTCATGTCAGTTTTTTAGTTGTTTGTCAGGAAGATTTTTTGGTTCGGCTTTTCGTATCAGTACTGACGGATTTGAATTGATTTTTCGTGATGCTTCGTTCAGATTCCGTAAAGTGGAGTTGAGTAATTGTTGGGTTTTCACAATTCCCTGGCTTCCTTTATTAATATCATCATCTACTTTTAGAAGCAATTCTTGTGTGCGACCAACCAGCCCGGCAAGGTCATCTATTAATTGAGTGAGATTTGTTTCCTGAAGTTTTCTGGATATTTCCCGTGCATTCCCTATAATATCACTTATAGAATCACTTCTGACCATCTGGTCGAGACGGGCTACCGTTTTTTCTATCGACTGGCTTGAGTTAAGAATGGATTCACTGATCTGGTTGGCATTCACAACGGTCGAATGGAAGTCATCTTTGTTTTGTAAGAGAACAGTGTCCAACCTCTGAATTGTTATATCAGCATTATGAGCCATTTTTCCGAATTTGTTTACCATATCGATGATCTTGGATAAAGTATCCGGATGTGTGAACTGTTGCAGGTTATTTAATACAGCTTCAACTTTTTCAGCTATTATTTCTGCTCTGCCACTGATCTCACCGGATAATGATTTGCCCGTTTTAATGTAACTTTCGGGTGGGAGAGGGTCTGATTCGTTAGAACCCCCTCTTATTTCAATAGCCTTCATCCCGGTAAGACCCATAGAGATGATGTCGGCTCTGGAATCTTCTTTGATTGGTGTCCCTTTTTCAAGAGAAAGTTCCACGATGATGCTGGTAACATCATCGGGATCGATGCTGATATCCGAGATGGTACCAACATTTATCCCCATGTATTTGACCGGACTGCCAACTTCCATGCCGCTTACCGATTCATCCTGAAACGCTACGTAATAGGTGTCGGTTTTCTCAAGCAGTTCGGTTGCAGTGAAATAAATTATAAGAAAAAGAAGTAATGCCGAACTGACCATTACAAAGACGCCCAGTCTTATTTTTTTTGAACGGTTTTTCATATTTTTGTTAATGGGGTTTTATCAACACAAAAAGTTAATTTTATTTTTTTGTTGGTATTTTCCGGATTGTTTCTATTTCCTGCGAATGTTCAGCACTGTAAGACATGACCAGTGTGCCTTTGGTTCCGTCGCTTGCTTCCATTGCAAAACATACTGTTTCATCTGCCGGGTCGGTCATTCCTTCAAACCGGTGCGATTCAACTATGAGGAGTTCTTCAGGATTAAACTTCTTTTTCGAGACCAGGCCTTCAAGATGGTTTTCACCGGCCCTGAAATCTTCAGTATATCCTTTTTTGTTCAACTCATTAATAATATCTGTTAAGGTATCCATGGTATTTTGTTTTAATGAGGCGGTTTTACTTCGTTTTTAAGAGGTTTGTTGGCTTTAAAATCCAGAATGTTCTTGATGGTTGTAGAAGCGATCTGTTCCATCGCCTCATGTGTGAAAAATGCCTGGTGCGATGTAATCAGAACGTTTGGAAAACTCATTAACCGCATGATGGTCTCATCCTGTATGATGTTCTCCGATAAATCTCTGAAGAACAATTCTTCTTCCTGTTCATAAACATCAATACCAAGATAACCAATTTTTCCATCTTTTAATCCTTCTATGGCATCTTTTGTATTGATGAGTGCCCCCCGACTGGTATTGATAAGCATGACCCCGGGTTTCATCTGATCGATGGTGTCCTTGCTGATCAGATGTTTTGATTCGGGTGTGAGAGGGCAATGCAGTGATATGATGTCACTTTTTTTCAGGATCTCCTCTTTATCAACGTATTTGACTCCGGCTCTCTCCAGTTCTTCTTTTTGATAGGGATCCTCACCAAGAACCTGGCATCCGAAACCTTGCATGATCTGACAAAATACAGCCCCTATTTTCCCTGTTCCAATCACACCTACTGTTTTTCCTTCCAGATTGAACCCGGTCAGTCGTTCCAGTGAGAAATTGCTTTCTCTCACTCTGTTGTATGCTTTATGTGTTTTCCGGTTAAGGGTAAGAATTAATGCAATGGCATGTTCTGCTACTGCATTGGGAGAGTAGGCGGGTACCCGTACTACTTTCACATTGTGCTTTTCTGCCGCTTCAAGATCTACATTGTTAAATCCGGCGCTTCGCAAAGCAATCAGCCTTGTACCATATTCAGCCAGTTTCTTTATTACATCAGCGTCGGGTTGATCATTCACAAAAACGCATACGCCGTCAAAGCCTTTCGTAAGTTCGATGCTTTCACAGTTAAGCGTACCATCAAAATAAGTCATTTCAATGTCCGTATCTTTGATTGCCTGATCAAAATATTTTTGATCGTATGATTTGGTATTGAAGAATGCTATTTTCATAATTTGTGATTTTACTTATAATTGGTGTACATATAA
The DNA here is from genome assembly GCA_041642395.1 of Marinilabilia sp. Taxonomy (GTDB): domain Bacteria; phylum Bacteroidota; class Bacteroidia; order Bacteroidales; family Marinilabiliaceae; genus Marinilabilia. The sequence continues at coordinate 8,494 of JBEPWN010000069.1, forward strand.
ACCCATTATTGTTGAATGTGTTCAGAAAATATAAAAAAAAAGGGACATCCCGTCAAGGATATCCCTTTCATAAAAAAATGAAAATTCTTATTCTTCTTTTGATTCAGCGGCATAATCAGACAATAGTTGTTCCTGGATTTCGGGCGGAACTTTGTCGTATTTGCTGAATTTCATTGTGTAAAATGCCCTTCCACCGGTTAATGAACTGAGTGATGTTGAGTATTTATTCATCTCTTTGAGAGGAACTTTTGCTTTGATCACCTCAAATCCTTTTTCGCTGCTCATGCCTTCGATGATGGCCCGGCGTCCCTGGAGATCGCTCATGACATCACCCATGCGATCGGAGGGTACTCTTACTTCCACATCATAGATGGGTTCGAGTATTTTGGCTCCTGCTTCTTTAAATGCCTGGCTAAAAGCATGACGTCCGGCCAGTTTAAAGCTTATTTCATTGGAATCTACCGGATGCATTTTTCCATCATATACACAAACTCTAATATCGCGGGCGTATGAACCCGTTAGTGGACCTTCTTCCATTTTTTCCATCAGTCCTTTCAGAATGGCTGGTAAAAAGCGGTTATCGATTGAGCCGCCTACAATACAATTGCAAAATACCAGTTTTCCTCCCCATGGAAGTTTAACTTCTTCGGTATTTCTGACATTCACCTTAAATTCCTGTCCATTGAACTTATATACTGATGGTGCCGGCATGTCTTCGTAGAATGGTTCAATGACCAGATGTACTTCACCAAATTGACCTGCACCACCCGATTGCTTTTTGTGACGGTAATCAGAACGTGCTTGTTTTGTTATGGTTTCGCGATATGGAATACGAGGGGTATGGAACTCTATAGGTATTTTGTCATTATTTTCGATCCTCCATTTCATGGTATTCAGGTGAAATTCGCCCTGGCCATATACGATAATCTGTTTAAGCTCTTTTGAGTATTCTACTATGATGGTGGGGTCTTCTTCATGCAAGCGCTGAAATATTTCACCCAGCCGCTCATCATCACTCTCATTAACAGGCTTGACTGCTGTGCGATATTTTGGGGCAGGATATTTTATAGGTTCAAATACATGATTACACCCTTTCGTGTTGAGGGTATGATTGGTTTT
>JBEPWN010000070.1:0-9319 GCA_041642395.1 Marinilabilia sp.
TGGGATCTGCCATATCAGCGGCATAAATTTTTCCGGTAACCTGATCAGATTCTGCATATCCGGTAAAATCTGTTAATGACAATCCGGTTATATATGATGTAGCAGCAGGACTTAATCCCAAATCTCCAGTAATAGCGGAAGTAGGATTGTTATTGATTGCCGTTTTAGCCAAAATCGCATAATTTCCAGCTGCCCCAAGGTTTACAACATCTAAGGTTGATGCACTTCCACCAGTTGTAAAACTCCATTCTTTATTTGCCGCAAGTGCATTACCAGCCAAATCTTTTGCTTCAGTTGTTATAGTAGCCGTATAAACAGTTTCAGCAGACAATGTATTCGTCGGGTTGAATGTTGCCACTGAACCTGAATACTCCACAACACCGGAAACTTCATTTGTTCCCTGCATTAATGTAAATGTTGAGGTGTTAATCGATAAAGGATCCATTTCTTCGCTGAAAGAGACTTCAACAATTGTATTGCGCTCAACATCCATAGCATCGTTTTGTGGACTTGCCGAAGCAACTGTAGGTTCAATATCATCAGATACATCGCCGGTAGTAAAACTCCACACTACATTACCTGCAAGTGCCATTCCTGCCAGATTTTCTGCGTCGGAAGAGATCATGGCAGTATAAACAGTCCCTGGAGTTAAGGTATTTGCTGGAGTAAAGGTTGCAACCATTTCTGAATAAGAAACTTCTCCTTCAACTACTGTTTCACCATCTTTTAATGTATATGATGATGCGTTAATTGTTGAAGCATCCATTTCTTCACTGAATGAAGCAGTAAGGATCTTATTAAGCTCAACATCCACCGCCTCGTTTTCCGGTTTGGTAGAAGTCACTGTAGAAGCTGAAATGGTTCCTGTAGTAAACGTCCATACATATTCATTTTCCAGGGCCATACCCAATAGATCTTCAGCACCGGTTGTAATTGTACCGGTATAAACGGTATTAAGAGTAAGGTCAGCTGCAAGTGTAAAGAAAGCAGTTGTTCCTGAGTACGAAACTGTTCCTGTAACCGGAGTAGTTCCCTGATTAATCATAAAAGTTTCTGTAGTGAGCGTCAATGGATCCATTTCCTCACTAAATGAAACTGCAACTATTTTATTAAGAACTACGTCTGTAGCACTGTTTCCAGGATCGGAAGAATTCACCGTAGGAGATTGGTTCAAATCGTTGTCGTCATCTTTTGAACAACCCGACATCAAAACAACCATTGCAATCGCAAAAATTGATAATAATCCTTTAATTTTCATATAATCATGGTATTAATTTCGTGAAATATATCACAGAGCAAAGATAAAGGCACTATTTTCCTGAAATGTTACACAATAATGGTATTTAGTTACACAATTCACGCATTTTTATTTGTGAGATTGGAATTTTATGTGTTATTTCCAGAAACATATAAATAAAGATACCCTTGGGCGTAAAGAGTGCATAAAGTAATGGTTGTTTTTTCAATCCTAAGGGAAGCTTCGGGATGATCCATCTAACATCTAATAATCTAACGATCTTTTGTATTTATTATTACTAAAGTGAAATCGACCAGGCTTTAAAAAGATTTACATAATCAATTAAGAAAAAATGAAGCTTTTTATTAAATATATGGTTAGTCTCCGATGCAAATTAATGGTGGAGGAGAAACTTAAGAAATTAGGAATTAAGTATGTTGTGGTTGATCTGGGAGTTGTTGATATACTTGAAGATATTACTCCGAAACAACATGAAAAGTTAAAGATTAGCTTGCTCAAATCGGGATTGGAACTACTGGACGATAAGAAAAGCATTCTTATCGAGAGAATAAAAAATGTGGTTGTAGAAATGATTCATTACTCCAATGAGCAACCCAAGATGAAATACTCCAATTACCTAAGCGAGAAACTGGGATATGATTACACCTACCTATCGAACATTTTTTCAGAAGTGAAAGGCGTTACCCTACAACATTATATCATCATGCACCGTATTGAAAAAGTGAAAGAACTACTTCTTTACGACGACCTGAATCTGACACAAATATCCTACAGGCTCCAGTATAGCAGCGTTGCGCATCTATCCAATCAGTTTAAGAAAATTACGGGACTTTCACCTTCCTTTTATAAACAGCTAAAGCAAAAGCGAGTAGAGAACCTTGAAAACCTGTGATATCGGTACCTCTAATTAAACCCGTTTTTTTCTCATAATTGTATTTATTAACTGCAGATCACAATCAAAAGGATCTGAGTGGAAAAAGATTTTGTATAATTGTTGAATAAAAGTAATCCGCCACTGGTAAAAAGCAGACTTTGCAATTGACGAAGGCACAATCTCCAATATTTCATACACGTAATCATTAAATATACTTGTAGCATGCCACTAATGAATGAATATTTTGAAGGAAAAAAATTATACGGAGATGATTTTTCATTGGAACAAATAAAACAATGGTACGATCAGGAGGCCGAAGGATATGCGGATTTAGGAAGTAAAAATAAAAACTCATACGCCTACGGATATCATATGATGAATCAGATACATGGATTTAATAAAATAAAAAATTTAAATTTCGAAAATGTGTTGGGATTCGGTTCTGCATGGGGATATGAATTTGAACCCATTAGCAAAAAAATTGGTAATTTGACTATTATTGAACCATCCGATAATTTGATAAATAATAGAATTAATGATTTGACTCCCACATATGTTAAACCAAATATTGATGGAAGTTTGGCTTTTAATGACAATTCATTCGATTTAATTACCTGCTTCGGGACATTACACCACATTCCAAATGTTTCGTATGTGATAAGCGAATTAATCAGAGTTTTAAAACCGGATGGATATCTTCTGTTGAGAGAACCAATTATTTCAATGAACGACTGGCGAAAACCAAGAAAAGGATTAACAAAAAATGAACGGGGCATTCCGGTATCATTCTTCGAAAATATATTTGACAAACATTCTGTCGAAATAGTTTCGAAAGAATATTGTTTTACAGCAACTTCTATACTACAACGTTTTGCCGGATTTTTATTTAATAAACCGATCTATTCATATAAAAGCTATGTACTTTTTGATAAGTTTATATCCGGTTTGCTAAGGAAAAACGTTAAATATCATGCAACTAAAAAATTAGATAGAATAGCTCCCCAATCAATATTTTACGTAATAAAAAAACGATAGCTGTTTCGATGTAAGTAAAAACTACATTCCGACCCTACTCCACCAACAACAGTCCGGGATGATCACCCGTAATACATCGTCCGCCCGACGGTGTCACCACAAAAGTATTTTCGATTCCAACCATTCCAACTCCACGGATGCCTTTTTTGGGTTCTACGGCAAATACCATATTCTCTTCCAAGGGATCTTTAAACCCTTTGGCCAGCACCGGCAACTCATCAACCGTAAGACCAATGCCATGGCCAAGGAATTTCACTGAACGATTGCCAAATCCCATAAAATTTCTCTGAAATTCGGGACTGAGCCCATCCATAATGGTTTCATAGATGGTTTCAGGAACATTTCCGGGTGTTAGCATTTCAGCTATCTTGTTTTGAATCTCCACACATTGCTGATGAATCCTGATCATCTCATCATCCGGTTGTTTCCCGAACATGTAAGTCATTGTTTTGTCGGAATGATAGCCATTAACCCCCACTCCCATATCCACAAACACAAGGTCGCCTTTTCGCAATTTTCGTTCACGACTGCCAAGGCCGGGAACTGCTGCATTAAGCCCTCTGTTTCCTCCCGGACCATTAAAATTGGTAGGATATAAAGAACTTTCTCCAAATCCAAGTTGAGCTACAACAATCTCGGTATCGAACATACTGAAACGGGCGACGCCCTGGTGACCTTCTTTTACCATTACCTGAAAAAGCTCCGCGGCCAAATCTGCTTCAGACATGCCCTCTCTCAACATTTCCGGAACCCTCTCTTCCAGCACACGCTGATGAATTCTGCCTGCCTGTTCCATATAATTTATCTCCAGCGGACTTTTGACGGCTCTTGTCAGGGAAAGTTGAAAATCAACCGGTTTGTATAATTCAAATGGAAAGTGTTTCTGAAATCGCTGATACATAGCCAAAGGGACGAATTCCGTCTCCAGATACACCACAGATGGAAACCCTGAATAATTTTCTGCAGCATCGCGATAGCTGTTCATCTGTTTTATATTGGGGAATGCCGATTCCTCCGAAGTTCGTTCAAAACTGCGGCGAACCCAAAGTATAGCATCTTTATCGCGCTCTATAATAAGCATCCCGTCGGGCATGGAACCGCAGAAGTACAACAAATTGATTTTATTGAACACAACTGCCATTTCCCATCCGGGATTATGGTTGTTCATAATTTCACGAAAACGATGCAAGCGTGATTTTAGCTCTGATGCTGGTATTATATTCTCCATGGTGATGTTTTTTTTACTGGATCGTCGGATTATAATTGTTTCAATATACCGCAAATCTAATGATCTATTGAAAAGCAGGCAAATTGCATTGGTATTCGAAAGAGCTTTTGACAAAAGATTTTTAGAAGTTAGATATTAAATCACTATTGTCCGGAGAAATTTATTTTTTGAAAGGAGATTGCTTCGCTTTGCTACCAATGACAATGTCCTACTTTCATTACCAATACGGATAAAATAAATCCCAGCAGTAAGATGACCGGTAGAGATACGGCGATTGTCCTCCAAGGTTCCCTCCGTAACAACACTAACCCCTCTGCAGTAATAGCCCTTAACCCTTCAAGAAGTTCTGTCAAAAAAGCAGGCTGATATAAAGTGACATTCTAACAAGTTCTTATTAAATTATATTGAGAACGGGTAAAGGATGCTCTATGGCATTTATTGTTTCACGCAAACCATAGATGTAATTATTAATCCAATTAGCAGTAGATCGTTAGATTTTTAGATGTTAGTAAATCAGTCAGTAGTTTTTAGTCAGCAGTCAGTAGTGGGATTTCAGGTACTGACATACCAATAAATCCAACAAAATCATATAAGTAGTAAATTTGTAGAGACTTATAATTTTAGTTAGATGAAAGATGCCTGATGGATTATCCTGAAGCTTCAGGATTGAAAATCAGCCACTCAAAGTCTTGAACGATTAAATATAACTGACTGACAGTCTTTTACAAAAGATTAACAAACATTGTGATATTTAACAAATTAAAAATAAAAAATGCTATGAAAACCACTATTTCAGGAATCACCATTGAAGTCACCCGCGGAGACATTGCATTACAGCCCGACATGACCGCCATCGTCAATGCAGCCAATGCAGAACTTAAACCCGGTGGAGGCGTGGCCGGTGCCATCCATCGTGCGGCCGGTGCAGAGCTGGAAAAAGAATGTCGTCCCCTGGCACCCATCAAACCTGGGGAAGCAGTTATCTCGGCCGCCTATAATTTACCAAATAAGTATGTGATCCACTGCTTGGGGCCTGTTTACGGCAAAGATAAACCTGAGGAAAAGCTGTTGGCCAGTTGCTACAGGAATGCCCTCGAAATGGCAGAAGATAACCATGCTGATTCAATCGCCTTTCCGGCCATCTCTACCGGAGCTTTCGGATATCCCATTGATGAAGCCACAGATATTGCCATTACTGCGATCAAAGAAATGGCTCCGCACCTTAATCACGTAAAAATCATCCGATTTGTACTTTTCACTGAGGCAGATTATGACTTATATGAAAAAAAACTAATGGCATAGACTTTTAGTTTCTCCCGAAATGATGTTATTTTACATGGAGAATTTTCATCCGTTTATTCCAAAAAATAGACCATTACAATAGATTTTTAGATATTAGATGTAAGATAAATCGTATGACACTGTAATTCTGTGTTTTGACACAAAAACCCTTTTTAATATAAACAACTAATTAAAGGTTCTTGCAAAAGTTTAACGAACTATTGTTCCAAAACACAATAACTAAAACCTTATGCAGAAAAACACCTTCAAAGCCTTTGTGGTCAGAGAACAGGACGACACCTTTACCCGCAGTATCGAAACTCTTAACACCAGCGACTTGCCCGATAACGGACTGCTTATAAAAGTGCACTATTCATCTCTCAATTATAAAGATGCTTTATCTGCCACCGGCAATAAAGGCATTACCCGCACTTATCCGCACACTCCCGGCATTGATGCAGCAGGAACCGTGGTTCATTCCAACTCGGCAGAGTTTGCAGAAAATGACAAAGTGATTGTTACCGGCAATGATCTGGGAATGAATACGCCAGGAGGCTTTGGAGAATATATTAATGTCCCTCCACATTGGGCAGTAAAATTGCCGGACGAACTGAATATGAAAGAAGCAATGATACTGGGGACAGCTGGTTTTACGGCTGGACTGTGCATTCTCCGGCTCACTGAAAAAATAAAACCTGACCATGGTACAATAGTAGTATCAGGCGCAACCGGAGGTGTTGGCTCCACCAGTGTTGCCATTCTTTCAAAATTGGGTTACGATGTGGCTGCCATTTCAGGCAAGACCGGCGAAAAAGATTTTTTAGAGCAGCTGGGAGCAAAAGAAATAATCCCCCGGGATAAATTTAATGATGCTATTCAACACCCCATGCTGAAAGGCACTTATGCAGGGGCTATTGATACGGTAGGGGGAAATATTCTGGAAAACATCATTAAATCCACCAAGCCACTTGGGATAGTGACCTGCTGCGGAAATGTCGCTTCAGCCGAACTTCATCTCACTGTTTTACCATTTATACTGAGGGGCATTTCTCTGGTTGGCGTTTCTTCCCAAAATTGTCCGCTTGACATCCGCAAACTGACATGGCAAAAGCTGGCTTCAGAATGGAAACCGGAAGGATTGGACCGGCTGGCAAACGACATTACACTTGCCAATTTGGATGAAAAAATTAAACTCATCCTTAAGGGCAAACTGAAAGGCAGAACAGTTGTAAAAATCGGATAAAACCAAATAAAAATACAAAAAAGCAGCGAAACCATGATGCCGGATTCGCTGCTTTTGCGATAACAATAGTTCGTTAAAATAAGTCTAAACGCAGAGTAATCCTTCGCTGAAGCTACGGATCCTGAGAAACGCAATGGCGCAAAAATTTTATTATTAGAGAGTTGCAATTATTGCGTTGTCTTTTGCAAATAGTTAAATTACAGGTAATTGGAAAAGCTTTACAGAGTATTGAACAATATAATCGCACAATGTTTTTTATCCTTCAGAATCAACACATTACTGTTCCTCATCATCGAATAAAGATTTGATGTCTTTCTGTAAATCTTTAAATCGTTTTTCGATATCATCTTTGGCCTGATCCCATTCTTCTTCTGATTTATCATCAAGTTCTTCCAGGTCACTCTCAAGATTATCGGCCTTCGCTTCAAGGTCACGAATGCGATCTTGTAAATCGTCATCATCAGAAGCTTTTGCTTTTAAGTCACGAATCTTACGATCCATATCATCAAGAACTTCCTCAGCCGATTCTTTAAACTCGTCCTCTTCTTTGGTAAACAGATCACCTATGGCATCTCCTACATCTTCCATTTCTGATTTCAATTCTTCATATGCTTCCTCGGTTTTACTCTCATCCGAAGACTCCTTGTCGGATTTTTTGGTTTGATTACATGCAATGAATCCGAAAGATAAAATACCTATCATGCTTAAAACAAAAAATTTCCTTTTCATAACTTAAGTTTTTAGTGTTAAACAATAGACTGTTAGATTTAAGATTTAAGATGATTAATGTGGTTCTATTAAACTGTTTAAGTTCACTTGCAATGGCAAATTTGGTTGAGATTGAGATTGAGATTAAAGTTAACCCTAAATCTCTTATCCAACGTGTCATTGTTAACTGATCATTGCTAATTGGTCATTGTTAACTGATCATTGCTAATTGATCATTGATCATTGTTAACTGATCATTGCTAATTGATCATTGATCATTGTTAACTGGTCATTGTTAACTGATTTCTAATTTATTGTCTGTTGATTAAAATGTCAAATAAAAAAGCATATTCATTGAATTCATCAGGATTACATTTACAGAAATCAACAACGTTACACACAAAATGCAGATGGAATTTTTAAAAGATGTTAGGATTGCCCAAATATCAGGATTCTTCAATTATGTGCGAAATGTGCAAAGCCTCCAGTTATCCAGTCTTACCAACACTCTACAATGACTCTGTTTCCCAGGCCTTTCTTCGCACTGACATCAAATTAATACCGCCGGTTGTGATAATTTGGGTGAATTTGGGTAATTAATATATTGATTTAACAAAAAGTGGCCATGAAGCATAATGAATTCAGAAATGTTTACGGGATTCAGTTTCACATTGATTTTGCGCAGTTGTATGCTTTTGATAAAGCATTTCAAATTGCTCCGGATAAGGCATTCATACCCTCAGCAGATGAGAAGCTTTTTTACAAATCCATCTGGAAAAACTTTTCAAAACGGGTAACTGATTCTTCATTATGATGACACCGGTTCCTTATCGGGATAAAAAGCATCAGCAATACTAAAATTATGGTCTTCTTCCATCTGGCGGGCGATATCCGGCAACGAAGAAGCATCAATATAACCATTGAGCAAAGCATGACGGGCAGCCTCTTCAGTATTATCAATGAGTAACATGGGTACATTTAGTTTCTCCATCTCATTGGCAATTTCTTTGGTTCGCTCGTTTTTATGGGCTTTTCCGATGCAACGGATATACACTGCTTTGATACGCCCGGGGGTTTCACGGGCCGCCTGAAGATACAATTCGGGATCACGCTGACCGCTGTCGCCAATCAAAACAAATTCCATTTCCTTATAAAAAGAAAGGAGAAATCTTATTTTTTCAAGCTTGTGCTCGTGGGTGCCCCCTCCCGATTTCCAAAAATGAAAAATACTGTGCTCCAGCTCTTGCAACATAAGCGGACCTGCCGGAATGTTCCGATATTCGAAAAAATCAACCAGCAAATCATACAGATTCCATTCGCTGCTCGAAACATAAAAAACAGGATTGGGACCATCCTGCCCGGGTCTGCCCTTCCGAAGTGCCCGGTAAAAAGCTGCAACACCCTCAAAGGGAACACGTGTACGGGCATTGTTAAAAAGCATCAGCTTCAATTTTTTAAGTGTGTCGGTCGAATGTGAAACCATAACGGTATCATCAATATCCGAAACCACCCCAAACGGAGGCTTTCCTGAAATAACCAGGACATCGCCTTTAGCTGTTATTGTACCCTGTTCATCAACAACCTCATCGAGTAGCTCATAGCCGGCCTGCTCCATATGAGGTCCGGATGGCACGCCACCAACAAATCTTAAATTACAGTGGAAAATACCCAGTTCATTGGTTTCCACAATAT
>JBEPWN010000071.1:0-9239 GCA_041642395.1 Marinilabilia sp.
ACAATAGTCCGTTAAAAAAAAGCTTAAACGCAAAGACACAAAGACGCAAAGTTTTTATTATCAAAGAGTTGAAGTAATTCATTGTTATTTTTCAAACAATTTATTATTAGGCACTTGCAAAAGTTTAACGGAGTATTGTTATTAAAGAGTTGCAGTTATTTGGTGTCGTTTTTCAATGCGTTTATTATCAGCTACTTGTAAAAGTTTAACGGAGTATTGCTCACTATACTCTAATAGTAAAAGACTGATGACTAAAAAGATGGTTGAAATAATTACAATAGGCGATGAACTTTTAATCGGGCAGGTTACAGATACCAATTCGGCCTGGATGGGGCGGGAATTAAATCTGGCAGGCTTCGATGTGCAGCGGATAACCTCCGTAAGTGATAAAAAGGAAGAAATCCGGGAGGCTCTTGAAAGTGCTGTAGGCAGGTCTGAGATTATATTAATAACTGGAGGATTGGGGCCCACTAGAGACGATATCACAAAGAAAACGTTGTGTGATTTTTTTAATACCCGCCTTGTTTTTAACGAGGAAGTTTTCAGTGATATCCAGAAATTTTTGAAAGGCCGGGTTGCAAATATCAATGATCTGAACCGGGATCAGGCTTTGGTACCCGAAAATTGTACGGTAATCAGAAACCATATGGGCACAGCACCCATTATGTGGTTTGATTACAATGATAGTGTGATCGTCTCCATGCCTGGCGTTCCGTCAGAGATGATGCTTGCAATGGGACATGATATTATCCCAAAACTCAGGTTAAAATATGATCCGGGACACATTTTGCATAAAACCATCCTGGTTCACAATATTCCGGAAGCCGTATTAGCTGAGATGCTAAATGACTGGGAAAACAAATTATCATCAGACATCAAACTGGCTTATTTACCAGCCCCGGGACGGATTAGGCTGCGGCTTTCAATACGGGGAAAAGACATCGCGCAACTCAATAAAAGCATAGATGCAGCTGTCAAAGAGCTTGTTTCTGTGATTGGCGACAATATTTACGGTGAAGAGGATTTGCCCACCCCTGAAGTTTTTGCCCGGTATTTTCGTTCCACCGGAAAAAAATTAACCATGGCAGAGAGTTGTTCCGGAGGTTATCTGGCCCATCTGGTGACATCGGTTTCCGGATCTTCCAATTATTTTAATGGCAGTTTTGTAGCCTATTCCAATGATATGAAAAGAAATTTATTGGGAGTAGATGAGGTGGATCTGGAGAAGTACGGCGCCGTGAGTCAACAGGTTGTTGAACAAATGGCACGCGGTGCGAAAAAGGCCACTGGTTCCGGATATGCCATTGCCACATCAGGTGTTGCAGGGCCGGGGGGAGGAACAGAGGCGAAACCGGTGGGAACTGTTTGGATCGCCTGGGCTGGTCCCGACGGATCTGTGATAAGTAAAATTTTCCGCTTTGGGAGAGATCGTCAGCGCAATATTGTTCGTACTTCAGAAACGGCACTTATTGAGTTGATGCAGATGATGAAAAAGGGAGTCATTTGAATTATTTTGTGTCTGTAAATAAAGTACTACTTACTTCGTTACACTTGCCCGAAAATTACTCATTTACTCAAGTAAACTGCGTGTTTTCGGGCTTGCGCCACCGCTAAAGCTTTAGGCGGCACGCGGTCGCAAGCCTTGTAACTGGTACTTTCTGACCAGACACATGATTTATAAGATATCTTCCAGACTTTTTTATAGACGGACTCTGTTTAGGCATATAAATCACTACTGTTTGTCCTGTTCTAAAAACCGAAACCATTTAGGGGATTAGGCTGGTAGGTGATTAGGCAATTAGATTTTAACACGAATCACGAAACGATCAACCCAAACAAGCATCCAATTTTTTTAGTAATAAATAGGAAGTCCATAGTTTAAAGTTAAAATCACTTAAAATGTTAAAAAATTGTTTTTCAATATGATACAATTTATCTAACATCTAACATCTAATCCCGAAGGATCGGACTAACGATCTATTGTTGCATGGTGTAGAAATTAAACCCCAAAAAGTTTGTTTATATTAAGAAAAATACCGTATTTTGCGCTCTGTTTGAAAAACGTATTTGAAAAAACGGTTGAGCAATGTCAAAAGTTTGTGAAATAACAGGAAAAAGCTTTCAGGTTGGGAACAATGTTTCTCACTCAAAGAGAAGAACCAAAAGAAGGTTCAATCCAAACCTTTTTAATAAAAAATTCTATTTGCCTGAAGAAGACCGTTGGGTCAGCTTGAGGATATCTGCCTCCGGGCTGAGGTTGATTAATAAAGTGGGTGTAAAAGCTGCCCTCGAATCAGCCAAAAAGAATGGACATATTTCAAAATATTAAAAACGGAGGGTAAAAGATGGCTAAAAAAAGTAAAGGAAATCGTGTTCAGGTGATTTTAGAATGCACCGAGCATAAAGAGAGCGGAATGGCCGGGACTTCAAGGTATATTAGCATGAAAAATCGCAAAAATACCCCGGACCGTCTGGAATTGAAAAAGTATAACCCTGTATTGAAGCGTTATACTGTTCATCGTGAAATCAAATAAAACTAGTGAACCATGGCTAAGAAATCAGTAGGATCGTTGCAAAAAGGCGCGGGTAAAGGACACACCAAAGTAATTAAAATGGTGAAGTCGCCTAAAACCGGTTCATATTCTTTTCAGGAAGAGATGATCCCTAACGATATGGTGAAAGACCACTTTAAAAAATAAATTCTGTATTTTCAGGCAGAATGAAAATATCAGCCCTTTCCGGTTTTTCGGAGAGGGCTTTTTATTTTGGGATATTTTAGCGAATATTTTAATACAGGGTCATTGCATGCGAGTGCAGTTAAGTAATCTTTTCGGTACTTTTAGTTTCTCATAACCGGACTGTTATGAATAATAAATATAATAGCCAAATTGCCACGGTGCTGTCATGTGAACATGGTGGAAACCATGTGCCGGAAGAATATTTTCCGTTATTCATTGAAGCCCGTGAAATTCTTATTTCGCATCTTGGATGGGACCCGGGGGCGCTTGCGTTGCTCCAGGAAATGGCAAAAGTGGGAGTTGATTATACGCAATATTCCGAAACCACCCGGCTACTCATTGATCTTAACCGCTCATTATTTAAACGAACGCTTTTTTCGGAGTATACCCGAACTTTAGGTATATCTGAAAAGCAGAAAATCATAAAACAATACTATGAGCCATTCAGAGAGGATTTTAGGGATGCTATATCGGATCTTTTGAATGCCTGTTCTTTTGTATTTCATGTCTCTGTTCATTCTTTTACACCTGTTATACATGGTGAATTCCGGAATGCCGATATTGGCCTTTTGTACAACCCGGAGTTTGGAAAAGAAAAAGAATTGGCGATCAGATGGCGTAAAATGATCAATGCGGCAATGCCCCAATTACGGGTTCGTATGAATTATCCCTATACCGGTAAAAATGGTGGGCATGTTTTTGCCTTACGGCAACAGTTTGGACATGAATATTATGCAGGTATTGAATTGGAAATAAATCAGAAATATGCTTATAACACGGATTTTATGAAAATGATGAGTGGCGTTTTCGAAAAGCTTCTGGCAGCAATTAATTTCACTCAATTATCTAACCGCTAATTCCGAGGGGACTAACGGCTTAATAATCCCTCGTCTTCGTTTAAAATGCCTATTTTTACGGCGTTTTTCTAATTAAAAATTTTATTAATATGAAGATTAAAAAGTATTTTTCAATCCTTAAAACGCTTGTTTTTAAGCGCTGGCAACACAGCAGTTATGCTGTATTTAATACATTGAACCGTGAAGTAAAAATAGGAACCCTTATGGCCGCCTATTTTATCTGTCTGGGCAGTCTCAACACTTTTGCACAAACTGATACTTCTTCAATTACCAAAAAAATCAAACTTGCCGAGGTGGAGGTTACTGCTCACCGTGCGCCGGCGCTTTACTCGGAGGTGGGGCGACTCATTACAGTTGTTCCAAGGAGTGAAATTGAAGCCTTGCCGGTACAAAGTGTCCAGGGCGTGCTTAAGTACATGATGAATGTCGATGTACGGGAACGCGGCCCGCTGGGTGTACAAGCCGATTTGAGTGTGAGGGGAGGCTCATTCGACCAGGTGATGATATTGCTCAACGGAGTCAATATCACCGATCCACAAACCGGCCATCACAATCTTAATCTTCCTGTCGATCTTAACAGCATCGACCGCATTGAAATTCTTGAAGGACCCGCCTCCCGGGTTCACGGTCCCAATGCTTTTAGCGGGGCCATTAATATCATTACAGGCACCTCAATACAAAATAAAGCTTCGGCACATACTTTGGCCGGACAACACGGACTCTACAATGCCGGGGTTTCTCTCAACCACAATGCAGGTAATACCATCAGTTACCTTTCTGCCAGCAAAGGAGCCAGTGACGGTTATATCAACAATACTGATTTTGATCTGCTCAATCTCTTTTACCAGCTGCGATACCGCAAGAATGATGAAAATCTCAATTTCCAAACCGGATATACCAACAAGGCTTTCGGTGCCAATTCTTTCTACACAACTGTGTATCCCAATCAGTTTGAAGAAACCCGTACTCTTTTCTCTTCACTGGGTTTTGAAACCGGGGAGAGAATCCGGATCAAACCTTCACTTTACTGGCGTCGTCACCACGATCGTTTTGAACTGTTCCGAAACAATGTGGATGCTCCTTCATGGTATGCCGGTCATAATTATCACATGACAGATGTATTTGGGGGAAGTGTTAATGCAATCATCCCCTGGCAATTGGGTAAAACCTCCATCGGTGGTGAAGTACGTGCCGAAAACATCTGGAGCAACAATATTGGTAGTGAGATGGATCAACACCTTGATGTTCCCGGAGAAAGTGGCGCCCAATTCGACAAAAGCTACAGCAGGAATAATGCCTCTCTTTATTTGGAACACAACATTAAAATTGAAAACTTATCGATTTCCGGAGGAGTTATGGCTAATGCCAACTCCGGACTCTACTATAAGCTGAAATGGTTTCCGGGAGTTGATGTCAGTTACTGGTTGAACAACCAGTTAAAATGGATGGCCAGCTATAATCAATCTTTGCGCATGCCCACATTTACAGATTTATTTTACAGAGGACAAACCAATGTGGGAAATCCCTATCTGGAACCGGAAGAAGCTTCTACCATAGAATCAGGATTTAAATATAGGGGTAATGCAATGAACTTTCATGTCAATGGATTTTTCAGAAAAGGCGAAAAATTAATTGACTGGGGACGTCAGGTTGGTGACAGTGCTTACAGACCAACCAATGTCAATCAGATCAATGCTACAGGGATTGAGGCTGAAGGAACCATATTTCCTGAAAAATTAGGGATTCCCTTCGTTCAAAAAATGCAAGTTAGTTATGCCTGGCTGCATCAGGATAAAAAACCTCAGACCGGATTTGAATCGGTTTACATTTTGAATCATCTGCGACATAAAATAAATGTAGGCATCCATCATCGTATAACAGGAGCATGGTCGGCCCGTTGGAATTTTCTTTATCAGGACCGGGAAGGACATTTTCTCAGGTCGTCCGATAACCAACAAGTTGATTATTCTCCTTTTTGGCTTGCTGATCTAAAGATTATTTGGAAACGCGATAAATGGCGCATTTATGCTGAAGCCACCAATCTGCTTGACAAAGATTATTTTGATATGGGGGAACTCGAACGACCCGGCAGATGGATCAGAGGGGGTGTTCAGTTTACTTTGAATTATTAATATCCATGAATAATAATGAGTGATATATCAGGTTCTACTGAATAATTGATTGGCATCATGAGTTGCTGACTGGCTTATTGACTGCAATTAAACTTCTCTGATAATAAAAATTTTGCGTCATTGCATCCCTGCGTTAGACTTTTTTAAACGACATTATTGCAATATTCAGCAAAAAAAATCATTAATTTACATAATTCAATCCGCAGGAATTTTTTTTCCTGCGGATTTTGGGTAATTTTGAAACAATGTTAATTTTGTAGATGAAAAATTAAGTAATGGCTGATCCAAACACAGAATTGGTTGTTGAATTAGGAAACCGGGTTGACCGGTTGGCAGAGTTGTATCATAGCTCACGACGTGAAAATGATATGTTGCGAAACGAAGTGGAACAGCTTACCGGTCAGTTAAAACAAGCGGTCAATTTAAAAGCCGATGTTGAAACACAGCTCGGACATACCAGAATGGCCAAAGTTCTTGAGAATGCACCGGAAGATGTTCAGCAAACCAAGAGCCGGATCAATCAGATTGTGCGGGAAATTGATAAGTGTATTGCACTATTAAATCGTTAAGAACAATAAATGGATGACAAGCTTTCCATAAGAGTAAATGTGGCAGACAGGTATTACCCTTTGCGTGTAGACAGGGATGATGAGGAAAAAATCAGAAAGGCTGCACGTCTAATTAATGAGAAAGTTTTACAGTATAAACAGCGGTATCACGACAAAGATGTCCAGGATTTTTTGGCCATGGCATCGTTGCAATATGTTATAAAAATGTTGGAATTGGAAAATAAACATGACTATTCTCCTATTGTGGATGCTGTTAAGGACCTGAACGATAAATTAGATGCAATTTTGACAGAAGAGTAAAACTTTTTTGCATAGATAGTTACCCGCACTTTATCCTGTGAGCCTTGATATTTATCGTATCAAGGCAAAATGGTTTCAGGACGAGGGTGCGGTATTTTTATTTCATAAGTTAAACACAAGAGTAATGGAAATAATGGAAATAGTAATAACAATTGTTGCCTTTCTTGCTGGTGGCGGTGCAGCGTGGGTGCTGATATATAAAGCACTCAGATCGCGTTCCCGGAAGATCATCCACGAGGCAGAGGCAGAAGCCGAAGTGATTAAAAAAGAAAAAATTCTTCAGGCCAAAGAGAAATTTTTACAGCTAAAGGCTGAGCATGAAAAGGAAATAAATTCTCGTAATTCAAAAATTGTTGCTGCCGAAAACAAGCTCAATCAAAAAGAATCGACCTTTTCCCAAAAGATGGAAGAGTTGCAGCGTAAAAAAAATGAGCATGAGGCCATTCGGGAAAACCTGGATCAGCAGTTGGAACTGGTGGAGAGAAAAAGTGAAGATCTGGATCGTACCCATAAACGCCAGATAGAGCAATTGGAGGCCATTTCCGGAATGTCAGGCGAAGAGGCTAAAGAAATGCTTGTGGAATCATTGAAAGCAGAGGCTAAAACTGAAGCAATGTCATATATTAATGACATTATGGATGAGGCCCGGATCAATGCCAATAAAGAATCAAAACGCATTGTACTTCAAACCATACAACGAGTCGCAACTGAAACGGCCATCGAGAATTCGGTGACCATTTTCCATATCGATTCCGATGAGATCAAAGGACGTATCATTGGCCGGGAAGGTCGTAATATTCGTGCACTTGAGGCAGCCACCGGAGTTGAGATCATCGTGGATGATACACCCGAGGCAATTGTCCTTTCAGGGTTCGATCCTATGAGACGTGAAGTTGCGCGTCTGGCATTACACCAATTGGTGACTGACGGTCGTATTCACCCGGCACGTATTGAAGAGGTGGTTAATAAAGTGCGTAAACAGGTTGAAGAAGAGATGATCGAAAACGGAAAGCGTACCGCCATCGATCTTGGTGTTCATGGTTTGCATCCTGAGCTTATTAAGCTAATCGGTAAAATGAAGTACCGTTCCTCTTATGGTCAGAATCTATTGCAGCACAGCCGCGAAACAGCCAATTTGTGTGCCATTATGGCATCAGAGCTTGGGTTAAATACTAAAAAGGCCAAACGGGCCGGGCTGTTACACGATATTGGCAAAGTAAGCGATGATGATCCCGATTTGCCACATGCCATTCTGGGTATGAAGCTGGCTGAAAAATATAAAGAGAAACCCGATATCAGCAATGCCATTGGTGCACATCACGATGAAGTGGAAATGACAAGTATGATCTCACCCATTATCCAGGTTTGTGATGCCATTTCAGGTGCCAGACCGGGTGCCAGGCGTGAGGTGGTGGAGGCTTATATTAAGCGACTAAAAGACCTTGAAACACTGGCGCTTTCATATCCTGGTGTTTTGAAAACCTATGCCATTCAGGCTGGTCGTGAATTGAGAGTTATTGTGGGTAGTGAAAAGATCAGTGATCATGAAGCCGATGAACTTTCAGCTAATATTGCTCAGAAAATTCAAACAGAAATGACTTATCCCGGACAGGTAAAAATAACTGTTATCCGGGAAACTAGGGCAATAAGTTTTGCCAAGTAATTAAGTACATAAATAAAAAAAAGCGGCAATTGCCGCTTTTTTTTGCAAATTTGTGCCTAACTTCATAATTAAAATTTCATGGGTGTAATATCTGATAAAAAAGTGCTGGTGACCGGGGGTGCCGGCTTTATTGGTTCCAATATTATCGAAAAGATACTTCAGCAGAATAATGAAGTAATATGTCTCGATAATTTCTCCACCGGGAAAAGTAAAAACATTGCTCCATTTCTTTCTGATCCTTCATTCACCCTTATAGAGGGCGATATTCGTGATATTAGTGACTGCCAGAAGGCTGTGAAAGGTGTTGATATTGTATTGCACCAGGCAGCTTTGGGTTCTGTTCCCCGTTCTATCAATGACCCGATTACCACCAATGATGTCAATATCGGTGGATTTTTAAATATACTGGTGGCTGCTCGGGATGCCGGAGTTAAACGAATCGTTTATGCTGCCAGTTCATCCACCTATGGTGATAGCAAATCGATGCCCAAAATAGAGGAAAACATTGGAAAACCGCTGTCTCCTTATGCGATTACCAAGTATGTGGATGAGTTATATGCCGATGTTTTTTCAAGATTGTATGATATGGAACTGGTGGGCCTTCGTTATTTTAATGTTTTCGGCCCCCGCCAGGATCCCGAAGGGGATTATGCGGCTGTCATTCCCAGATTTGTGAGTACTCTGATTGCTCATCAGTCGCCCGTAGTGAATGGTGATGGATCGTTTTCCCGTGATTTTACTTATGTGGCGAATGTGGTACAGGCTAATGAACTGGCTGCTGTTACAAATAATCCTGAGGCGGTAAATACAGTTTATAATGTGGCCTGCGGCGAACGCATTTCCCTCAATGAATTGCTGGATCATTTAAAAAAATTATTGACGTCTTTCGATCCTGATATCCGTGATATTGAGGTGAAATACGGACCCGAGAGGATAGGAGATGTGCCTCATTCTCTTGCTTCCATTGAAAAGGCTTCACG
>JBEPWN010000072.1:0-9236 GCA_041642395.1 Marinilabilia sp.
GAAGACAATACAAAAGCCGAAGAAGCGTTATCTGCTTTAGTGATGTTGGGATTTTCAAAAGCTCCTTCACAAAAAGCCATTGATAAAATTTTACGGGAAAATCCAGGCAGTAAAGTTGAAGATGTATTAAAACTTGCCTTGAAAATACTGTAGCCCTTTGAGATAGCGCAACCATAATAAATGCTGAGAAAACACACCAAATATTTAACATTCATTATTGTCCTGACCTCTCTTATTGTTTTAACAGGGGGCACTTCAGGTATGGTCTTAACTCAATACCCACAGGGAACAGAATTCTCAGAAAGGGCCGATACAACCTGGCAATTCAACATCAACCGTATTTCTCATCCTTCCAGCACAGACAAAGATCCGGACAGTGGGGAACATCCCGTACTTCTTCAGCCGGAGAACCTTTCTTACCGTGCCGAATATGATCCCACAACCGGGCTGGTCAATCTCTACAAAATGGTAGGTAACGTTCCGGTACGTCTGCCCTACACCATGTCAGTTGAAGAATACAGAAAAAAAGAGCTGCGAAAATCAATGCTTAATTACTGGGATCAGCAGAAAATGGATCGCGATACAGAAGAAGATCAACGGCAAGGTGGCATTCGTTTTGGCGGTGGAGAAGCCGTTGAAAGCATTTTTGGCAGCGGCACCATTAATATCAGGCCACAAGGTATTGCAGAGCTTCAGATAGGAGTTAATCATACCCGAATTGATAACCCGACGCTGCAGGAACGCATGCGCAAAACCACCACATTTGATTTCCAGGAGAAAATACAGATGAACATTACCGGCAACATTGGTGATAAGCTAAGAA
The DNA here is from genome assembly GCA_041642395.1 of Marinilabilia sp. Taxonomy (GTDB): domain Bacteria; phylum Bacteroidota; class Bacteroidia; order Bacteroidales; family Marinilabiliaceae; genus Marinilabilia. The sequence goes on from JBEPWN010000072.1 coordinate 824, forward strand.
TGGGAATCAACTACAACACCGAAGCAACTTTCGATTTTGAGAATCAGATCAATCTGGAATACTCGGGCCATGAGGATGAAATCCTGCAAAAAGTAGAAGCCGGTAATGTAACACTGCCATTGCCCGGAACACTCATCACCGGAAGTCAAAGTCTTTTTGGCGTAAAAACAGAGATGCAATTTGGACGGCTCACGGTCACTTCAATTTTCTCTCAGCAAAAAGGAGAAACCTCCACCATGGATATTCAGGGAGGAGCCCAGCAACAGGATTTTGAAGTCGGTGCGGATGAATATGACAAAAACCGGCACTTTTTCCTGGCTCATCAATTCCGTGAACGCTATAATGATGCCATGGCAAATCTACCGGTAATCAATTCGCCTTTTAACATCACTAAAATAGAAGTCTGGATCACCAATCGCAGCAATAATTTTGACGATTCGCGAAACATAATTGCTTTTGCCGATTTAGGCGAAGGCAGCGGCAATCTGACGAATCCCCAGCTTTGGTCCGGGACACCGGGCGCCCTTCCTTCAAATGAAGCAAACAATCTTTTTCAGCAGATGAACAGCACGTATTCAGCTGCCCGCAATATCAATCAGGTTTCCTCAACTTTTGCGTCACTCGAATCTCAGGGATTTAGAGGTTCGCGAGAATACGAAAAAATAGAAAATGCGCGGCTTCTGGATAATTCTCAATACACCCTTCACAGCAAGCTGGGTTATATATCTCTCAACAGCCCTCTCAATGATGATGAAGTATTGTCTGTTGCATTTGAATATACACACAATGGAAATGTATATAAAGTTGGTGAATTCAGCACAGGCGGAATTGAGGCCCCAAATAGTCTTTATCTTAAATTACTAAAAGGGACACTTCTGTCACCCAGTGTAAAAACCTGGGATCTGATGATGAAAAACATATATGCCATTGGTGCTTACCAGGTTAGCCGGGAAGACTTCATAATGGATGTGATTTATCTTGATGATTCAAAAGGATCATTTATCAACTATTTTCCTGAAGGTCCGGAACCGGAGGAAGGCGGTATTAACGGAGAATTACTGATAAGTGTAATGGGCCTTGACCGGCTGGACAGCAATCAGGAGCCTTACCCAGATGGAACATTTGATTATGTATCGGGATATACCATCCTGCCAGACCAGGGTCGTATTGTTTTCCCGGTAATAGAACCCTTTGGCACCAACCTGGAAGAAAAACTAAATGGCAATCAGTTACTTATCGACAAATATGTATTTCATGCTCTTTATGATTCCACGCTGACTGAAGCATCACAGTCGGCCGAAAGAAACAAATTCAAGCTCCGGGGCACTTACAAGTCCTCTTCCAGCAGTGAAATATCACTCAATGCCTTTAATATTCCGGAAGGATCAGTAGTAGTTACTGCCGGAGGAATCAAACTTACGGAAAACCAGGATTATTCCGTTGACTATACCACCGGTCGAATTCGCATCCTGAATGAAGGATTGCTGGAATCCGGAACCCCCATTCAGGTATCTCTCGAAAGTCAGTCGATGTTTAATCTCCAAACAAAAACATTGCTTGGAACACACATGAATTATCAGTTCAATAATGATTTCAATATAGGAGCAACATTAATGCACTTGCGCGAGCGGCCCCTCACGCAAAAAGTAAACTTTGGTGACGAACCCATAGCCAATACAATATGGGGATTAAATACAGCATATTACACAGAATCCAACGCAATTACTTCTTTCATTGACAAATTGCCTCTGGTAGAAACGACCACCCCCTCCTCAATATCATTTGAAGGTGAATTTGCCCAGTTAATTCCCGGGCATCCAAATGTAATCGATAAAGAAGGGACCTCTTATATCGATGACTTCGAAGGCAGTGAGATTCCCATCGACATAAAAAACTGGACAGCCTGGCATCTTGCCAGTACCCCTCAGGGTCAGGAAAGTTTGTTCCCTGAAGCTGCCAACATAAATAATTTATCGTATGGTTTCAACCGTGCAAAACTGGCCTGGTATGTTATTGATCCCTTGTTTTTGCGAAATAATAATTTAACACCTGCCCATCTTCGCCAGAATCCTGATCAACAATCGAATCACTTTGTACGTGAAGTTTACGAAAAAGAAATATTCCCTTATCGCGAAAGTGCATATGGAGAGCCAACCAATATTCCGGTTCTGAATCTTGCCTATTATCCTGAAGAACGGGGACCTTACAACTTTGACACCCGTCTGACGCCCGATGGAAGACTTGAAGCTCCCCAAGAGCGTTGGGGCGGAATTATGCGGGAAATACAAACCAGCGATTTTGAGGCAGCCAATGTGGAATACGTAGAATTCTGGGTGATGGATCCATTTGTTTACGATGACAGCCCTGATCGTGGTGGTGATCTGTATATTAACCTGGGTAACATCTCAGAGGATATTCTTCGCGATTCCCGGAAATATTTTGAACAGGGAATGCCCGGCCCTGAAGATCCATTTAATGTGGACAGTACAGCCTGGGGATTGGTGCCAACCAAACAAAGTCTTGTAAATGCTTTCAGTAACGATCCGGATACACGCTTTATGCAGGATGTTGGTTTAAACGGACTAAACTCAGAAAAGGAACGAGAATTTTACCGGAATAATCCACACCCATTTATTAATCTTATTGACAATCTCTATGGTTCGGGCCAGCTGACAGAGGAAGCCTACAACAACATAATGAAGGACCCCGCTGCGGATGATTATCATTACTACCGTGGCAGCGATTTCGACCAGCAGGAAACCGGCATCCTTGCCCGGTACAAAAACTTCAATAACCCCGAAGGCAATTCAGTTCCATCGGAATACTCGGATGAAAGCTACAGCACCGCATCAACAACACTTCCCGATGGCGAAGATATTAACAGAGACAACACTCTTAGCGAAACAGAGAGTTATTTCCAGTATAAGATCAGCCTCAGGCCACAAAATATGAATGTGGGAGAAAATTTCATTACTGATGAAATAGAAGCCAATGTAAAACTGCAAAACGGAGAAACCAGCTCAGTGAAATGGTATCAATTCAAAGTGCCTGTGAGCGAACCGGATACCACCATTGGCGAATTGCGAGATTTAAGCTCTGTGCGGTTTATGCGCCTTTTCTTACGTAATTTTTCTGATACTGTAGTGCTTCGGTTTGCAACCATGGATCTTGTCCGTTCCGACTGGCGGAAATATTCCTCAGAATTGTTTGAGATTGATGATATGGTAACTCCCTATCCGGAAACTCAATTTGAAGTATCAACAGTCAATATTGAAGAGAACGGAACCCGCAAACCGGTCAACTATGTTTTGCCACCAGGCATTGACCGTATAATAGATCCGGGAAACCCGCAAATCAGGCAACTCAATGAACAGTCCATAGCATTGAAAGCTTCGGACCTGGCCGGGGGTGATGCACGCGCCATTTACAAAACACTTAACATGGACATACGACAATACCGTCGATTGAAAATGGAAGTTCATGCAGAAGAAGTAATCGGACAAAATCTTGAAGACAACAACATTGTAGCCTTCATGCGATTGGGAACTGATTTCAAAAATAATTATTACGAATATGAAATACCCCTCAAATTAACACCTGCGGGGACATACAGCAACAATTCAACCAGCGACCGTTTTATTGTCTGGCCCGAAGAAAACCGTTTTGACATTCCAGTGGAACTGCTTCAGGAAATAAAAATAAGCAGAAATGATGCTTTGCGTAATGGCAATTCGGAAGCGTCAGTTACGGACCGGTTTATCCGTATTGATCCGGACAACCCGGCCAACAGGGTAATGATTAAAGGAAACCCCAGTATGGCAAACGTCCGCTCCGTTATGATCGGCATCCGCAACAACACCATAGATATGAAAACCACTGAAGTGTGGTTTAACGAACTCCGGCTGTCAGATTTTGAAGAAGAAGGAGGCTGGGCTGCGAATGCGCGCATGAACGTTAAACTCGCTGACCTGGGAAGCATCTCAATGGCCGGTAAAATGAATACCATCGGATTTGGAAGCATTGACCAAAGCGTTAATGAACGCAGTCAGGAAAATTATCATCAATACGATATTGCCACCAATCTGGAGCTGGGCAAATTTCTGGGACCGGAATCCCGTCTTTCGGCCCCCATGTATGTCAGCGTCAGTGAACAGGTAGCCACACCTGAATATTACCCACTTGACCCCGACATACCAATGGATGTGGCCATCGACAACGCCGCTTCCAAATCAGAGCGCGACAGCATCAGACAACTTTCGGAAGACCACACCAAACGAAGAAGCCTGAACTTCACAAATGTCAGATTCAAACCAAAAGAAAACCAATCGGCAATCTATGATATTTCAAACCTGAGTGCTACTTATTCCTATAATGAAACAGAACACCGGGATATCAACACAGAATACCAGACCCGCAAAAACTATCGGGGCATTCTGGCGTACAATTTCTCCAATCAGCCAAAAATCATTGAGCCGTTCAAGCAATTAAAAGGTGACGCTTTAAAATTGGTAAGAGACTTTAATTTTTATTTGATGCCAAGTCAAATCAATTATAGATGGGAGCTGATACGTGATTATAATGAATCTCAATTACGTAATGTCAACAATCCTGATTTTAAAATTCCAATATCAGTACGAAAAGATTTTAACTGGAGTCGCTATTTTGAGTTGACTTACAATCTGACAAAATCACTTAAAGTAGATTTCAGGACAACCACCAACGCCCGCATTGATGAGCCCACAGGTCCGGTAAACAAGGATCTTTATGCGGACGAATATGAGCTTTGGAAAGACTCGGTAATGCGCAATATCCTGTCGTACGGCCGTACAACAAATTACCAGCACAATCTGAATGCAAGCTACAGACTCCCCATAAATAAATTGCCATATTTGGACTGGACGTCTGCAAATATAAATTATGGCGCTCTATTCAACTGGCAACAAGGTCCTGTTACAGAAGAAGAATATGAATGGGGAAACACCGTACGCAACTCAAATACTTTACAGGGAAATCTGCAGCTTAACTTCACAGGGCTCTTCAACAAGGTGACATACCTTAGAAATTTATCTCGTCCACAGAGAACATCAGGTGGTGGCGAACAACTCAGATACACCAGTCATAACCTTACAATTGAAGCAGATACACCCATTGAAATAGAACACAACCTCAATACCCGCGATGTGCAGGTGCGTATCTTCGACAGCAACGGGCGCCCCGTTCAGGGACGTACGCAGGTAGTTGATGAAAACAAAGTGCTGTTTACCTCAAGCCGCGACATTTCAAATGCACGCACACTCATCACTGGTGAGAAACAAACCACCGAATCACCAATAAAAATTGTAGTTGATAATGTTCTGAAATTTGCCACAGGAATAAAAAACGTTTCAGTTTCCTATTCTTCAAATAACGGAACCATATTACCAGGGTATCTTCCCGAGTCAGGATTTCTGGGAAGCCAGGATGTTCGGGGAGTAACCGCTCCGGGGGTGCCATTCCTTCTGGGCTGGCAGGACCGTAATTTTGCTATGACAGCTGTTAACAACAATTGGCTAACTACAGACAGCACCCTGAACAGTCCATATATAATGAACAGCACCGAAGACCTTAACATCAGGGCCACCCTTGAACCAATTAAAGGACTTCGCATCGATCTGAATGCTACGCGCAGAACTTCCAACAACCTGAATGAATATTACCTGTTTGACGGACAACAGTTCCGCGGCGCATTCAACACCATGGAATCTGGCCGTTTCTCCATGAGTTTTAATGCACTTGCCACAGCTTTTGATAAAATTGACATGACAGGCAATTATGAGTCGGAAGCTTTTAACCAATTCCTGGAAAATCGTGAAGTAATTGCCAACAGACTTGGACAGGAACGAGCAGGTACTGACTACCCTGAAACAGGAAGTTACGAAGGTGATCCCATTGCCGGGCTTCCGTATGATCCTTCGGGATATCCCGAACTTGGATATGAAGTTGAGTCGGGAGTAGCCGGATACAACCTCACATCCCGAGAAGTACTGTTACCGGCATTTCTGGCAGCCTATTCAGGAAAAGATGCAGGCAATATATTCACCGAAACCTTTCCGGACCTGTCCAGGTTAAAACCCAACTGGCGCATCAATTACAGCGGACTTTCAGATATTGATTTTCTAAAAAACATCATTAAATCATTCGATGTAAGCCATGCTTATACATCCACTTACACCATCGGAAATTACCAGACCAATCTGGATTGGAAAGATCACGGCGATGAATTGAGCTTCGTAAGGGATGCGCAAAACAACTTCATTGCCAAATATCTTATCAGCGGAGTAACCATTACGGAACAATTTGCCCCATTTTTACAGTTCAATATTACATGGCCCAATAATTTCAGCACCAGAGCAGAATATAAGAAAGGACGCATTCTGAACCTGAGTCTCAACAACAATCAGCTTATCGAAAATTACAATAACGAGTGGGTGGTTGGACTGGGCTATCGATTCGACAAAATGGATATGATCCTGGGTCGCTCTGACAAACAGAAAAAAATCTCATCAGATCTAAATTTAAGAGCAGATATCTCCTTTCGCGAAAACTTTTCAATTATCAGAAAAATACAGGAAGAATCCAATCAAATGACGGCAGGACAGAAAATAACCACTTTGAAAATAACAGCCGATTATGTATTGAGTGACAGGTTTAATGTTCAATTATTTTACGATCGCCAGGTAAATAATCCCTATATATCATCTTCCTACCCCACATATAATACCAATGTAGGTGTAAGCTTCAGGTTTTCGCTGGCACAATAATATGATATATATCGGAACTTTGTGTTAGATAATTCGTAAAAAAATATCTAATTTTGAAGAGAATCCATAAACAAAAAAGATATGAACATACCGGAAAACCTAAAGTTTACCAAAGACCACGAATGGGTGAAGATTGACGGAGATGAAGCGATCGTCGGCATTACCGATTTTGCACAGAAAGAACTCGGTGATATTGTTTTTGTCGAAATAGAGACAGAAGATGAAGAACTGGAAAAGGAAGAAGTATTCGGCACCATTGAAGCGGTAAAAACTGTTTCAGACCTTTACATGCCCGTTTCCGGGAAGGTTATTGCAGTCAATGAAGAACTTGAAAACCAACCGGAAATGGTCAATAAAGAGCCTTATAAAGGCGGCTGGCTGATCAAGATTAAGATGACAGATCCTGATGAAGTTGATGGTCTTTTATCAGCTTCAGAGTATAAAGACCTGATAGAATAAATCTGGTTTTTTTCTACTTTTCACAAAAACAACAAAGGCGCATGAAAAATCATGCGCCTTTGTTGTTTATTTAGATATTATTGATTACAAAGTTCTTGACACTTGAACTTCTTCATAAGCTTCAATGATGTCACCTTCTTTGATATCGTTAAAATTCTTAATGTTTAATCCACATTCGTAACCTGAAGCCACTTCCCTGACATCGTCTTTGAAACGTTTCAGAGAACCCAGCTCACCGCTAAAAATTACAATACCATCACGAATCACTCTGATTTTTGAACTTCGTTTCACTTTTCCATCTTTCACCATACCACCGGCGATTGTTCCAACCTTCGTAATGTCAAAAGTTTCACGAATCTCGATGGTTGCAGTAATCTTCTCTTTGATCTCAGGCGACAACATGCCCTCCATGGCAGCCTTGATCTCATTGATAGCATCATAGATAATGGAATAGAGACGAATATCAATCTCTTCCTTCTCTGCAAGTCTTCTGGCAGCCAGTGAAGGACGCACCTGGAATCCGATCACAATAGCATTAGAAGCAGCAGCCAGCATAATGTCCGATTCAGAAATCTGTCCAACTGCCTTATGAATAACATTGACCTGAATCTCTTCAGTAGAAAGTTTAATAAGCGAGTCGGCAAGCGCTTCAATAGAGCCATCCACATCACCTTTCACCACAAGATTCAGTTCCTGGAAGTTACCGATGGCAATCCGTCGTCCGATTTCATCAAGTGTAATATGCTTTTGAGTTCTAAGTCCTTGTTCACGCTGCAACTGAGATCGTCTGGTAGCAATATCCCGGGCCTCCCGTTCAACTGCCATCACATGGAATTTCTCACCCGCCTGTGGTGCACCGTTCAGTCCGAGAACCAATACAGGTTCGGAAGGACCGGCCTGCTCAATGTTTTGATTACGCTCATTAAACATGGCTTTAACGTGTCCATAATGCTGTCCGGAAAGAATTAAATCTCCGCTCCGCAAAGTCCCGCCAGTAACCAAAAGGGTTGCAACATATCCGCGTCCTCTGTCGAGCGTAGATTCAATAACAGAACCCACGGCAGGTTTATTGGGATTGGCTTTCAGTTCCAACATGTCAGCTTCCAGAAGTACTTTTTCCAGAAGAGAGTCAATATTAACACCATTTTTGGCAC
>JBEPWN010000073.1:0-9165 GCA_041642395.1 Marinilabilia sp.
GATTTATGCATTGACGGACGCAATAATAATGTTCAGATAGAGAGCTTAATGGTTTCTATGCTTGAACTTGATGAAAGGAAATTTATTAATGTTCTTTCAGGATGTATTATAAAATCAGGATTTGAAGATTCCGTAGAAGAGGTATTATTCCCATTTCTGGAGCGGATCGGTATGCTTTGGCAGGCTGGCACAATAAATCCTGCGCAGGAGCATTTTATTTCTAATTTGATCCGGCAAAAGCTTATTGTTGCCATTGATAATGAAATGCAGAATATGACTGTAAACGGGCCAACGATTATTTTCTTTTTGCCCGAAGAAGAATTACATGAGATAGGTTTGCTTTTCTACAACCTCGTGGCACGTAAAGAAGGTCTGGATGTTGTATATCTTGGCATGTCCGTTCCACTGAGTGATCTTAAGCTTATTAATCACATTCGGTCAGCCGATGCCTTTTTCACTTCATTTATTACTGCCAGAGATAAGAATAAACTGGAAGCGGATTTACAGCAACTCCGGGATTATTTTCCAGATATTCCTTTTTTTGTCAGTGGAATGCAAATTAAAGCACTGCATCCCCGGCTTCCTGATGATTTCTCTGTTATCTCATCAGTAAAAACTTTTAAGGAAGCTGTTAAGATTTTGAAATATAGTGAGTAAGATCAGGTATTAATAGACCGTTGCCGGTTTTCTTATATATTTACGACTCCTTTTGTTTTCCATCGTCCTGAAAAATAATATGCAATGGTTCCGATTAAACCAATCGACCATCCGATGGGTATGGCCCACCAAATGCCTGATGGACCCATATAGCCCGAAAGGATGGCTGCCAATGGTATTCGTACGATCCATAATGATATAAGAGTTATGAACATCGGAATAAGTGTGTCACCTGCTCCCCGGAGTGTTCCATGCATAATGAACATGGTAGCAAAAACAGGATAAAAGGAACTTATGATCACAAGATAGTCCTGACCGTAACTTATGACTTCCGGACTGTTTGTGAATAATGACATTAAAAATCCTCCCTTAAAAATAACAATTCCCATTACCATAAAGCTTGCTGTCCATGACATAAGAAGTGTTGCCCGAAGTCCTTTTCTGATGCGTTCAACATGGCCGGCGCCAAGATTTTGTCCTACAAATGCGGCGAGTGCAGAAGCCAGACTCATTGCTGGCATAACTGCCAATGCATCGATGCGGCTCGCCCCGGTGTATGCTGCAAGTACAGGTGTGTCGAAATTGTTAATTATCCGGATCAGGGCCATCATTCCGAGGGCAACAAAGGCTTGTTGAAATCCGGTAGGAAGTCCGATCCTGACACTTTGAACAAATATTTGCCAATCAAAAGTCATGGATTTAAGGCTGAAATGGATCAGGTGATCGCGCCGGTTCAGAAATAATATTGCTGTTAGAAATGCTCCTCCCTGCGCTACAATGGTTGCGATGGCTGCACCTTCAATTCCCCAACCAAAGACAATTATAAAAAGTAGATCGAGTCCGATGTTTGCAATGGTTGATATGGTAAAAAATAAAAGAGGGGTTCTGCTGTCGCCCAACCCTCTTAGAATGGATGCGGTACTGTTGAAGCCAAAAAAAATGACCAGCCCCGACATATAGATAGTGAAATAGCTGATGGCCTCAGGCATTACATCTTCACCAACTTTCAACAAGGTAAAGATTTCACGGCTGAAAACAATGCCGCCTATTGATAATATTATTGAAGCCAGAAATACGAACATATAGATTGTTCCTATTGCCTTTTTCACCTGTATGTAATTTTTTGCTCCAAAATATTGGCTTATTACAACGGTTGCACCGCTGCCAATGCCTATAACAAAAGCGATGAGTGTATAAAATACGGGAAATGATGCGCCTACAGCAGCCAGGGCTTCTTCACCCAGGAATTTTCCTACGATGATGGAGTCAACGATATTGTATAGCTGCTGGAAAATGTTTCCAAGTACCATGGGGATGGCAAATTGAAGTATGAGCCTTCCTTCCGGTCCCGAGGTTAAATCTCTCATCCATGAATTTTTTGAATGATGCAAAGCTATGAAAAATAAATTTGGTGCAATTGTTGTTTGGTAGAAGTCAGAAGGAAATTATTTATTTTCATTTGATTTGCATTTTTTCCTTTAACCAAATACATTATTTTTGTTGCTCGAATTAAGGAATAATGAGTATACGATTTTATTTGCTTTCAATATTACTGCTATTTTATGTCACAGGCATGTCACAGCGGATATCAATTGATTCTGTTGAAGTGTCGATTGTGATTCCCGAGCATCATAAAAAGCAGATTATTACTCAACAAGATACTTTAGTTAAAGAGATCAATCCGGAAATATTGAAAAAATTTCAGCGGGTTGACTCGATTTTGCCTGAGCAGCGGCCTTTAGTCCTGGGACGGGTACAAATCAGAATTGACGATCCATATAGTTCCCTTGCGCGTCCGATTATGCAGCATCAAAGTATTCTGAAAATGCTTGTATTTGATGATGGCGTATCAAAAACCTTTAATCCGTTTCGGCTCAGATTTCTTTGGCCTGATCCTCCTAAATATAAGCCTTTTGCATTTTCCTTAAAGTATAAAGCTCGTAATTATGGCTTTTTTGAAAATTATAAATCCCCTTATCGTTTATCTCCACTCGAAAAATACCATCAGTTTCTGGAACATCCCTCAAGGGTTGATACTTTTTTTACCGATATGGGAAAAGCGCCTGTAAAGGGAATAATGGATAAGATGGTTATTGAAGAACCCCAGCTTACTGATGACTTATGGGACAGTATTCCGGAACCTCCTACATTATCGTTTGGGGGTGGGTTTCTTGAAAAGAAATCTGCTTCCGAAGGGCTTAACAGACTTATTTTGTGGGAGCCTGCGACACAAGGTAAACTGGACAAAAAGGACAAGATTGTAAGAGATTGGACTTATGGAGGTACAGAAAACATACAATTTTCGCAGGCATTTCAGGAGAACTGGGTTAAAGGTGGCGAAAATTCGATTGCTTTGCTTAGTGATTTAAGATTACAGGCCAGATACAAAAAAGATAAAGTGGAATGGGAGAGCTATGGCATCCATAAATTGGGAGTTCTTAGTTCTGAAGATGATGGTGCCCGGATAAATGATGATGTAATTGAGTTGAATACAAAATATGGTGTCAGTGCCGGAAGAAAATGGTATTACAGTGGTCTGTTCAATTTTAAGACTCAGTTTTTTAATGGTTATGAAAAAAGTGATGACGTTCGGGAAGATCCAATTTCAGGTTTTATTGCTCCGGGATATTTAACTCTGGCTGTTGGAATGGACTATAAAGAAGAAAATTTTACGTTGATGCTCCTGCCTGTTACCTCGAAGATGACAATTGTAGCTGACACCACAACTTTTGATCAAACCCGGTATAAGATTCCTGAAGATAAAAAGGTCGACAATATGGGTGGGATGTCGTTGGTCAACAATTTTGGATGGGAATTTTCTGAAGGCTTTAATCTTTCTTCGAGATTTGATTTCTTTTATGAATACATGAGAAGGGATAATCAGGTGCAGGCTGAGTGGGAGCTTATCCTGGATATGAAGATCAATATTTTTATGAGCGCAAGGGTTTCTACGAATTTGAGATATTTCAGCAATGAATCAGAATATGTACAGTTTCGTGAAAATTTGAGTATATCGTTTAATTACCGGTTTTGATGAACTTTACCGGATCATAGTGATCAGTATTCACAATAGTCTGGTAAGCTTTTGTAATTACCCGACAGTCAATTAGTTGATTTTTAAGTTTTTAGGCTATTGAAAAGGTTGTTTTTCAATCCTGACGCTTCGGGATAATCCATCTAACATCTATTCTCTAATAATCTAACGATCTATTGATCCATCTGCCATTTTAAAATCCAACCATCTATTGAGCTGAAAAAGTTTAATGATTTCACCCTGCTACTATTGACTTCGGCACGAGCTTTGTTTATCTTTAAATAAGTTTTCTCATAGTTTAGGGTTAGGTTTGGTTAAAGAGGGTCGTTCATTTTTAGTGAGCGGCCCTCTTTTTTTTGCATAGTGGCAAAAAAAATCCGCAGGCATTGATTCTTTAATCTCAATGCCTGCGGATGAAAATAGCTTATGTGTATGATTACTTCTGGAAAGGTTGTACCAAAAGTGAGTTTCCTTTGTATTTTGCTTTTCTAAAAGCTTTTACGAGTTCTTTTTCAAAGGTTCCATCTGCTTCAAAAACGGTATGCTTGTTTTGGATGTCTATTTTACCGATTCTGATTTTGTGCTCAGGCGTGTGCCGGTTTATAATGTTGATAAGCAGATCGGGTCGCATGTTGTTTTTTACACCCAGGTTGATCGAAAATCTGGAAAGTCTGCTGTTACCTCTTCGTGCTCCGGCCCCAGCACCCGCACCTGGTTTTCTTGCACCTCTGCTGTTGGCTGGTCCTGATGAAGAAATGGAATTCAGGTTGGGTGCATTGTTATATTCATCGTGAACACGGGCAAATTCCTTTGCCATGAATTTGTGTAATAATTCCTCTTTTGAGAGATGTCCGAGTTTTTCCGCAATTAGTGCTTCAAATTTATCGGCGGGGAAATTTTCCGCCTGAAATCCTGCAATTGTATCAAGATAGCTGGAAATTCGTTTTTTGAAAACCTCGGTTCCGTCAGGCACCATGTCTCTGGTGAATGTTTTTCGGATTTGTTTTTCCACCATTTTGATTTTTCTCAGTTCTCCGGGCGTAATAATACCCATCGAGATACCTGATTTCCCTGCACGGCCTGTTCGTCCACTACGGTGTACATAGTTTTCCGAATCATCTGGCAGGTGATAGTGAATAACATGGGTCAGTTCAGTCACGTCAAGCCCCCGGGCAGCCACATCGGTGGCGACCAGAATTTGCAAATGTTTCTTTCTGAAGCGTCCCATTACCTGATCCCGTTGTCCCTGTGACAGGTCACCGTGCAGGGAGTCTGCATTGTATCCGTCAGAGATCAATTTGTCAGCAATATCTTTTGTGTCCTGCCGTGTACGGCAAAATACGATGCTGTAGATGTCAGGGTGCATATCTGCATATCTGCGAAGTGCCTGATATGTTGTAGCGGCCGAAGTGACCATATAACGGTGATCAATATTGTCAGCAGTCTGAAATTGATTGGTTACACTGATTTTATGCGGGGTATTCATGTAGCGTCCTGTGAGGGAAGCTATATCTGGTGGCATGGTGGCAGAGAAAAGGAGCGTTTGTTTTGTTGCAGGGGTCTGTGCAAGAATTGCGTCCATTTCATCCTTAAAGCCCATTTTTAGCATTTCATCAGCTTCGTCAAGAATCAGAAAACGAACCGATGATAAATCCAGTTTATTTCTGTTGATCAGATCATTGACCCGACCAGGAGTGCCTACCACCATCTGGCATCCTTTTCTAAGTGCACCAAGCTGACGATAGATGGGTTCGCCACCATAAACAGCAACCACAGTTACCGGAAGATGAGAGCTGAGGGTTTCGATGTCGCGGGTGATTTGCAGACATAGTTCCCGGGTAGGGCAGAGGATGATGCTTTGAATATCTTTGCTTTCCGGTTTGATCTTATTAAGTACCGGCAGACCGAATGCAGCGGTTTTGCCTGTTCCTGTTTGTGCAAGAGCTACCAAATCATTGGAAGATTCCAAAATATAAGGAATGGTTGCTGCCTGGATTGGCGTGGGTGTTTCAAATCCCATTTCTTCCAGGGATTTGAGAAGTTCGGGGCGAAGCCCGGTTTCTTTGAATGTTTGCATGTAATAAATTTAGATGTAGCAGCCTGATCCTTTTTTAAGATGTTTAAAGGAATCGGGCCAACTTTAATGTTAATTGCGATGGACAAATATTATTTTCTGATTTGGCCGGAGAGCTTATAATTATAACAATATAACCATGTGTTACCTTGTTGGGTAAATAAATACCCAGAGGCAATAAATTATGATTTGAAACCAATTGGTTTCATTCCATATAAGTCTCTTTAAAGAATGCAGGATGTTCTAACAACCAAAAAGAAACGTGGTCCCCGGATTGAGTTTCACGTCTTGTAACCATCGCCATCATTGTTGGTCGTTCTACGTGAAGTATGCTCTAAAAGCAATATTGAAATTACCGATTTAATAATTCCATTTTCTTTATTGCGGTGCAAATGTAATTTGTTTCACCGGATAATATAGTATGTAACCAGTATTATTAATGAAATTTAACCAATATCCGGATTCTGAAATTTTTCGTTAACGTTAATACAGAGGATCGGGTTCTGAATATCTTTATTTTACGATTATTGTGCTCAGTAATGAAAAAATTCATAATATCAGTTTTTAATAATTGCAAAAAAACTATATTTGCAAGGTTTACATACCAGAACAGAATGGCTAAAATTGAAGCAAATAACGAGTTTAAATTCGTGATTAACAGTTCCTCAGATATTCCCAAGTTTCGGCAATTAATTGAATCTGTTAATAATGCTATTTCCGAAATGAAGCTAAGTGTAGGTGATCATTTACCTTCCGTAAATAGTGTTTGTAAGAATTACAATCTTTCGCGTGATACCGTTTTTAAAGCTTATTCTCTGCTCAAAGAGCAAGGAGTAATTGATTCGGTTCCCAATAAGGGTTATTTTATAGCACGTGAGATTCGTCGTGTATTTCTCTTTTTGGACACCTTTAAAGCATACAAAGAAGTTCTTTACGATTCTTTTTTCAAAAATTTGCCTGAGAATGTTATTGCAGATGTGCATTTTCACCATTATAATCCGGAAGTATTTCGAAAGCAAATTGAAGAAAGCATTGGGAAATATGCCAAATATGTGATCATGCCATTCGATGATCCATCGGTACAGGATACGCTTGATTTGCTCCCTGAAGACAAGTTGCTGCTTATAGATTGGAATATTTGTGCACAGGAAACATCAAATGTTTTGTATCAGGATTTTGGCAGGCCGGTGCTTGAAGAGCTTGAGAATGTTCTGCACCTGGTAAAAAAATACAAAAAAATGGTTTTTGTGTATCCTGAATATACAAATCATCCCTATGAATCGGTTGATTTTTTTAAAAAATTCTGTAGGAAGCATCACCTGAAATATGAAGTATTGAAGGATAGTCGTTTGTTTGACATTGAGAAGGGTGTTGCTTATATTAGTGTGAGTGACCGCATTCTTGGTAGATTCCTGGAGCAAACGCGTGAAAAGGGTCTTGAACCGGGTGAAGATGTGGGCTTTATTTCATACAATGAAACTCCGATGAAAAAATTTATCTATAAAGGTATCACTGTAATTTCAACAGATTTCAGATTATTAGGTAAAAAGGCCGCTGAGTTTGTAACCAGTGATGCCCCTATGAGAGCTTGTGTGCCCACTACCATAAGGATTCGTGAATCTCTTTAAGTTCAGATGCATTAGATCGTTAGTTTCTATAGCCTTGATTATTAGATGTTAGATGGAATGTATTATTTTGAAGAACAAATATTTAGTGTTTTTAATATCAAGAATTGGCTAATTATCTATTGCAAATATTTATACACATCAGAATGATAAAAAACAAAATAATAAGTTATTAACCAGAACAGAACAGATTAATAAATGAAGTACACACTGGGATTTGACATTGGAAGTTCATCTGTAAAAGTGAGCTTACTTGATATCGAAAAAGGAACAAGTGCTGCATCGGCATTTTTTCCAAAAACAGAGATGGCTATTTCTGTGCCTCAGCCCGAATGGGCCGAGCAAGCACCTGAAGACTGGTGGTTTAATCTGAAAAGTGCCTTGAAAGAGGTCCTGGGTACGGCTAAAGTTGATGTTTCAGACATTAAGGCCATCGGAATTACCTATCAGATGCATGGATTGGTAGCACTTGATAAGGATGGGAATGTAGTGCGTCCATCAATTATCTGGTGCGATAGTCGTGCAGTTTCCTATGGCCGTGAAGCCTTTCAGAAACTGGGGGAGGAGTGGTCGCTTAATCATTTGCTCAATTCACCGGGAAATTTTACTGCCGCAAAACTGAAGTGGGTAAAGGAAAATGAGCCCAAGGTTTATGAGCGAATTGATAAGATTATGCTTCCCGGTGATTATATTGCTTACCGTCTTACCGGTGAAAAAAACACTACTCTTTCCGGTCTTTCAGAGGGAATTTTTGTTGATTTTCAGCAGGATCGCGTTTCGCAGGAATTGCTTGACTATTTTGGCTTTTCGAAAGATTTGTTGCCTGAAATAGTGGAATTATTTTCGCCACAGGGAATGTTGCTTCCGAAGGTTGCTTCTGAACTGGGACTTAAAACTGGCATTACTGTTTCGTACAGAGCAGGTGACCAGCCCAACAACGCTTTCTCTCTGAATGTTATTGAGCCCGGTGAAGTTGCTGCAACTGCCGGCACATCAGGGGTTGTGTACGGAGTCAGCGATAAACTCGCTCCCGATCCAAAATCACGGGTAAATACTTTTGCTCATGTCAATCATACGCCTGAGCAACGTCGTCTTGGTATTCTTCTGTGTATAAATGGCACCGGAATTTTGAATGCATGGCTTCGACAAAATACCGCCAAAGAATTGGATTATGCTCAGATGAATGAGGTTGCAATGAGTGCTCCTGTAGGATCAGAAGGATTGCGTTTCTATCCTTTTGGTAATGGAGCAGAGCGTATTCTGGAAGATGCCAATCCCGGAGCTACTGTTAATGGTTTAAATTTTAATGTCCACAAACAAAACCATTTTTTGAGGGCCGGACAGGAAGGAATTGCTTTTAGTTTCCGTTATGGCATGGACATTATGCAGGAAATGGGAGTTGATACGAAGGTTATCCGTGCGGGGAAAGCAAACATGTTTCTAAGTCCTTTGTTCAGACAGACCCTGGCCAATTTGGCCGGATCGAGCATTGAGCTCTATGATACGGATGGATCTCTGGGGGCTGCACGTGGTGCGGCTGTTGGTGCCGGAATCTGGAACAATCCCAAGGAAGCATTTGATAACCTGACCAAATTGGAAACGGTAACTCCTGACCATGAACAAGAGATCATTAATGAACATTATGATAATTGGAAATTACAAGTAAATAAATTTTTAAAATAAGAACGATGGATGTATTGACTGGAAATCAAGAGTATTTCCCTGGTATAGGGAAAATAAAATTTGAAGGTGAAGATTCTAAAAATCCGCTTGCT
>JBEPWN010000074.1:0-9133 GCA_041642395.1 Marinilabilia sp.
AACTCTGAAGTCTGAAGTCGACCGCATCTCCAGAGAAGGAAAAGTGGCGGTTTTCGATGTGGATGTGGTGGGAGGTACCAACATCAAAAAACAATACGGTGACAAAGCCTTAGCCATATTTGTAAAAGCCCCGTCGCTAAAGACATTGGAAAAACGTCTCAAAAACAGAGGGACTGATTCGGAAGAGGTAATTCGCAAACGCCTGGAAAAGGCAGAAAAAGAACTAACCTACGCAACTTATTTTGACAGAATAATCGTAAACGACACTCTTGAAACTGCCTGTCGTGAAGCAGAACTGGCAGTCACGGATTTCATTAACAGTTAACCAGGATTTTCTGATACTAAACGATATAAAATGACAGAAACCGGTCTTCTATTTGGATCATTCAATCCAATACACATAGGACATGTGGCTATGGCAAATTACCTGCTTGAGTTTGCCCCCTTTGATGAATTATGGTTTGTAGTCAGTCCCCAGAATCCCTTCAAAGAACATAGCGACCTTGCTCCAGCCAATCACCGGCTGGAGATGGCGAATATTGCCATCCGGCAAGAGTCCCGCTTCAAAGTAAGTAACATAGAATTTGAGATGCCTGTTCCGTCATATACCATAAGCACATTAACTAAAGTTGCAACTGAATATCCTTCTAAAAGATTTTCGCTGATCATAGGAACCGACAATCTCATCAACTTTAAACGCTGGCATGATGCAGAAAAAATTCTGCAAGATTTTCCAATTGTGGTTTACCCACGCCCCGGGTATTCAACAGAAAATGCTGATAAAGAAATTCTAAGCGCAGTAAAAATAATTCAGGCTCCCTTACTGGACATATCCTCCACCCTGATAAGAGAAGGAATTGGCAATGGAAAAAAACTCCGGTACCTGGTACCGGAAGGAGTTTATGATTACATCGTACAGAATCAGTTATATTAAGTAGATTGGAAGGGTTGGATGGTGGAAGGTTAGATGGTGGAAGAGGAAAAAGCATGGAGCATAGAGCAAGGGGTGAAAAAGGAGAAGATTTAAAGATTAAAAGGTTGCTTCCCCATAGTAATACTCCGTTAATCCTTTGCAGGCACCTGATAATAAATGAGATAAAACACAACGACAAATTACAACTCTCTGATAATAAAAAACTTTACGTCATGGCGTCTTTTAGAATCCATAGCTTTAGCGAAGGATTACTTTGCGTTTAAGCTTTTTTTAATGAACTATTGCCATATGAAACCAGGCTCAATTACTCACAATAAAAAAACCGCCCTCCGGAATTATGGAAAGCGGTTTCTCTTATTTATAAAATTACTTCGTTACAAATTTTCGGCCAACCAGCGCTCAGCATCCATTGCAGCCATACAACCAGTTCCGGCGGCGGTAACTGCCTGACGGTAAACAGAATCCTGAACGTCGCCACAGGCATAAACACCCGGCACGTTGGTTTTTGAAGTACCCGGAATGGTTTTAATATATCCTACCTGATCAGTTTCCAGATAATCTTTAAAAATATCGGAATTGGGTTTATGACCAATAGCAAGGAAAAAACCATCAATCTTGATCATTACTTCTTCCTCTTCATCGGGTTTTCCTTTCTTTTTTGTCAGTATGGCACCTTCTACTACTCCCTCGCCAAACAATCCTTTGGTTTGGTGCTCCCACAAAATTTCAATGTTAGGAATCTTTAAAACCCGCTCCTGCATCACTTTTGAAGCCCGGAGAGCGTCACGCCTCACAATCATATACACTTTATTGGCCAGGCCCGATAAATAAATCGCCTCCTCAGCAGCAGTGTCGCCACCGCCTACTACAGCAACATCCTTGCCCCGGTAGAAAAAACCGTCACAAGTGGCACATGCAGAAACACCTGATCCTGCATATTTCTTTTCATCATCAATACCCAGGTACTTAGCCGTTGCCCCGGTTGCTATAATGAGCGTATCGGTTTCGATAATTTTTTTATCATCAATGGTTACTTTAAAGGGACGCTCAGAAAGATCGGCAGCGGTTGCCAAACCGAAACGCACATCCGTACCAAAACGTTCTGCCTGACTTTTGATATCCTCCATCATTACGGGGCCGGTAACTCCTTCAGGATATCCGGGAAAATTTTCAACTTCTGTAGTGGTGGTAAGTTGTCCGCCGGGCTCAAGCCCTTCGTACATAACCGGCTTAAGATTTGCACGGGCAGCGTAAATTGCAGCAGTATATCCTGCAGGACCAGATCCGATAATTAAAACCCTGGTTTTTTCAATATCAGTAATTGTTTTATGCTCACCGGATGTTTGTTGTTCATTGGACTGATCATCTTCTAATTTGTCCATTTTTCCAAATAATGCCATACTAATTATATATTTATTGTTTTTGTTAAAATCCGCTAAAATATTGACATATATCCATATATCAAAAAGAATACCAAAATATTTAAAACGTCTGTTGTCACAAGTTCCGACGTAAATCAGTAAAATTAATACTGACAAATATCCTGAGAACATCTGCCAAAATTACAGCCCATAAATCCCAAATCGTCATTCACCATTAAAAACCAATGAATCAACTGAAGCACTATATGCCGATACCAATCCCAAACCTCCCTTAACATTATTATAAATGCGGATAGGATCAATAACCGGAAGGTCATACCCATATTCAGCAACAATCCGGCTGCGATAATAATCGTAATAATCACGCGTATGCGAAAGCAGCACAAACGACAATTTCCGGATGGTACCCGGACTATCCGGTGAAACAACATACTCAACGGGCAAATCCAGTGTGAGTTTATATTCACCATCAAACAAATGATCAGAGAAACACCCTCCAAAATCAAGGCCACCAATCAGACTGCTTTCCTGGTCACGAACATAAAATACAGGATCGTTCTTGGAATATTTAATTCGAGTTCGCTTGCAGATTTTTTCATTTCCGCTTATTGTACAAATGTCTTCAAAAATAAGCAACTGATAATAATTATCAACATCCACCGGGTCGAAAATACTGAAAATACATCTGAGCACTTCTGTTTGAGTGTTTTCCTGACCGGCAACCAGAACTAAAGAAGTGTCGGATAAAGAAATATTCACAGCCGATGGCACCACCGTTTCTCCAAAAACATTAATTCCTTCCCCGTCAGATGCATCAATACGAATGGTATCCCCTTCCTTTACAACCAAATCGTCGCGCGAGGCCCAATTCTGATCATAAGGAAAAATAAAATTATCAACAATTTCACCATTCGTACTCACCGTAATATTGCCTGAATAGATTCTTTCAAAATCATCAACCGAAAAATGACTTACACTTTTACTCAAATGTGCTTTAAACACGGAATCGGGAGATAAAAATGAGAATAATACCAAACGCCCTCCCTGGTCCTTAAGTTCAAGCTCCAGATTTTTCTCACATCCGGCCAGAAAAAATCCTCCGGTTACCGCAATCAATAATATTTGAAAAATATTTCTCATGCCTGTTTAAAATTTAAATGAATATTTTACATAGGGAATCGGAAAAGGAAACAGACTCAACTGCTTAAGCTGGCGAAGGGAACTACCTTCACGCGCATCATCACTTTCACTAAAATAAAGCAAAAAGGGATTTTGACGACCATATGCATTAATAATCCCAAAACTCCAGGTGCGTTGACCCCTTTCTCTCTTTCGTGTAAAGTTAATGCCCAGATCCAACCGGTGAAAGGCGGGCATTCTATAGTTATTGATTGATCTCAGATTTTCCGAATACCCATATTCCGGTATATCTTCAAAAGGAAGACGGGGAGCATAGTATTTTTCTTCGGGCAAGGTAATGGGATTGCCCGAACCAAACAGCCAACTTAAACTGCCTGTAATTCGCTTATTAAAACGATAGTTCAGAAAGGTGCTGACATCATGTCGCCGGTCAAAACGCGAAGGAAAAGAAACACCCTCATTGAGATCTTTAAAAATACTTGTGGTTCGTGCATAAGTATATCCAAACCACCCGGTCAGATTTCCTTTGTTTTTTTGAAGTAATATCTCTCCCCCAAAAGACTTCCCCCTTCCGGATGTAAGCTTATCTTCCCACGATGCACTATAATCAAAAAAACCGGTACTTGCTTTATAGGATAGCAAATTTTCATAGGTTTTTAGATAAACATCGGATGAAAATACATATTCTTTGTTGTTTCCCAAATAAACATCAACACCAGCCGATAATTGCTCCGAACGCATGGGTTCAATTTTATCACTCACCGGAAGCCAAAGATCGGTAGGCAGTGAAAAACCAGATGTACCTACAAGATGTATAAATTGAGACATCACTGAATACGTGCTTTTCAAAGCAATTACCGGATTCAGTTGATAGCGGACTGACAATCTAGGCTCAAACGACCAGTAAGGGGCACCTTCACCCAAAAAAAATGCTGAGTGCATGCCAACGTTTCCTTTCCAACGGTCACCCACCGAAAACTCACCTTCAATATAAGCCCGATACTCCTCGCCTGACACCAGAACATCTTCAACAACGGTTTCTTCAACCCGGGAGTTTTCGATTGATGATCTGACAATATCAATACCCGGATTAAACCGGTGAAGCATTCCGCTACCTCCAAAACGAAAAGTAATATCCGGGGAATAATAATATTCAAAATCCCCTTTTACCGTAAAATCGCGAATCCCACTTATATACTGTTGATCAAAGATGTTAAGTATTTGATCTTCCTCATTATTCCGCTTTAAACCAATAAAAAAACGATAATTGGAATAAGTGCCGGTAAAATTGGCAAACAACCGCGAAGAAAAAATATAATTCCAACGCAAAGCACCGGTATAATTGCCCCAGCCTGCATTACTCTCATCATTAATTGTTACTGACTGCTGAATCTCATCATCCCCTACATTAACAGAAAAATCCCGAAAATTGTATAACGTATAAAACTTATCCCGGCCCCAATAAGAACTAAGATATAATTTACTTTTCTCAGAAAATTCGTAATTAATCTTTCCGTTCAGATCGAAAAAATAATAATTGGTTTTTTCATCCTCCCCCAATTGGTACAAAGCAGCCAATGCATCAACATAAGTGCGCCTGAAAGACAAGGCAAATGTTGATTTGTCTTTAATTACCGGTCCGTCGAGAGAAAGACCGGAGGACAATAGTCCCAGGGAAATATTTCCCCCAATACGATCTTCACGTCCGTCTTTCATCCGCACATCAACCACGGACGAAAGACGTCCACCATAACGGGCAGGAAAACCATCTTTGGTAACGGAAACCTGTTTAACGGCATCGGTATTAAAGATAGAAAAAAAGCCAAGTAAATGTCCAACATTATAAACAGGTACATCGTCGAGCATTATCAGATTCTGATCAGGCCCACCACCCCGGACATACAATCCCGAAAATCCTTCGGAACCACTTTGGATTCCGGGTAGCATCTGAAGTCCACGCATCAAATCAGGTTCACCAAAAAAGGCGGGAGCATCAACAATATGTTCCATTGACACACGAACCGCCCCAAAACTACCCCCGTCAAGCATATCTGGCATGCGTGCTCCCAACACCGAAACTTCAGGAAGTTCAATGTCGGGACTAAGACGAAAGTTGATCACAGTATCAGAAGAAAGAACAAATGATCTGAATGCCATATTATAACCAACGAAGGAAGCGTATAAGCGGTTTTCTCCACCAGAGAGTGAAAGACTATAGAATCCATAATTATTGGTAGCAGTTCCTTGCTGACGGGATGGATTAAAAATATTGGCACCCAGCAATCGCTCACCTGCAGAAGCATCACTCACATATCCAATAACGGTAAAGGTTTGATCTGACAAAGGCCGGGGGCTTAAGATAATCCGGCCATCACGCTCTAAATAGGTAAAGGGGCACTTTTTAAATATTTCCTGAAGAAAGCCAATCAATGTATTTCTTTGTGATGAAAGCTTTATACGATCATGAAGACAAAGCCGGGAGCTGTAACTAATGATATAGTTGCTTTTTTCTTCGAGATGTTTAATCAGTTCAACAGTGGATCCCTGTTGTTTTTCAATATGAATGATCCGGGATTCAATATCCTGAGCTGTAGACGTAAAAACAGCCATCATCAAAACGATAATGACCATTAATTTCCTGATTATATTATATATGAGACTGTCCAATTCCGAAATATTTCAACTTTGAAAAATATCTTCCGAAATTAGTCAGAGATTGTCAAAACTCCTTCATTAAAATGAAATTTTTTATCAAAATGTATTTCCAGCTCTTCAAGAACTTCTGATAAAGACTGATCTTTAAAGGTTGTTGTCACCAGCACATTACTCTGCCCCTCTAACCGGACTATATCTAATTCATCATAATGTTCATGCAATGTTTCAACAATGGAGCCCAGCGAGCTTTGTGAAAAAATCAATTCTCCGGTTTTCCATGATAAATAATTATCATCAACTGTGGGTACAATCAAAAAATTATGATCTTCCAGCATGGCAGAATATCCTGCCTCAACTCTTTGGCTGGCCCCCTTATACTTTAAAGAAACAACCCCATCGGTAACATTCAATCCAACATTTTCCCGTTTTTCGCTAACATCCAGATTAAAAGATGTACCCAATACTTCTACATCTATTCCCTGGGTGGATTTTACAAGAAACGGATTGGATGGATCGCGGGTAACATCGAAGAAACCTTCACCCTTTAAAGAGACTGTCCTGTTACCTTGATTAAAATTTCTTAAATATTTTAAGGAAGAATGATTGTTTAGGAAAACAACACTGTTATCAGGAAGCTTCAGGGAATCAACATAATTCCCCGTTTGAAAAGCAGTCCAACGACCAAAACCAGGTACGTTCCAATAAGTATATAATGCCGAACTGACAGCAAGCATCAAAATAAATATAGCAGCTGCCCGTGAAAATGTTCTCCAAAAACCAATGCGATGATTTTCCTGACGAAAATTAATGCGATGGCGGATTTTCTCCCAATCGGCTGCCTTAATATCAGCTGGCAACAATGACTGAAACCCGGAATCCCAAATTTGTCTGTATTCCTGAAAAACTTCTTCATTCCCAGTTGCTTTCTGTCGCCAGATCTCAACTTTCGCCTTCTCGTCAGATGATGATTCACCTGCAAGGTAGCGTACCAGCATTTCAGGTTTTATGGTTTCTAATTCTTCCATGTAAATGTTAAATTAAACATCAAAAGACCGTGATATTAAAATAGACCGTTAAACTTTTAGATATAAGATTTAAGATAAATCATATATAATAAAAATCTCCATTTTAACACAAAAACCTTTAAGATATAAACATCTATTCAAGTTCTTGTGAAAAATTAACAGACTATTGATATTATGTATTAATGTTATAATGATTTTTAATGATTAAAAGGTTTTTAATCAACAACATTAGTCCGTTAAACTTTTGTAATAGATTGTCAGTCAAATGTTTAAATGTAATACACTCTTGGAGCTAGGAGGTTGTTTTTCAATCCCGAATTCGGGACAATCCATCTAGCATCTAAAAACTAAAAATCTAACGATCTATTGAAACAAAAATCATTAATGAAATTGCATTAATCCAAACAATACAGGTTCTTCTTCAATTTTGTTCTCAGCTACAGGAGCAATTTTTACATCTACTTCCTTTTGTTCTGTCATTTCCCGGTTACCCATATTCTTATCGGAAGGAGTCCCCAAAAAATCAGCAAATAATTGTAATAAAAATTCCATCTCATCTGTGTTTTAAAATATGATACACAACTTCAAAGCTTCCCATACATATAACATGACAATCCATAACAAGGTTACACGTATCAAAATCCTCCTTTTTTAAAGATTCCGCAAAAGAAAATCCACAAATCCTGCCAATACAGGCAGCAACGACAGATACCCGTGTTTCTTTAAATCCTCGCGGATTCTTTTTAATGCTTTACTGATTTGTGTCTCTACGGTACGTTTGGATATGGATAGTTGTTCAGCAATATCACTATTGGAAATACCTTCTTGTCGGCTCATTCTGAATATTTTCTGACATTGTCCGGGAAGACTGCCTACAATGTTTCCGATACGACCTTCCAATTCATTAACGATCCAACTTTCATCATTAATGTCTTGTCCGTCTTGCTCATCCAAAATGCGTGAATGATGTTCCCGTTGCATTTTTTCACGTTTAATAACGTTTAATGCCCGGTTACGAACCGACTGATATAAGTGCGATTTTAGGGACGTATGAATTTTTATCTCATCCCGCTTCTCGTAAAGCATCACAAAAATATCCTGAACAATATTTCGTGAAGAATCCAGATCACCAAGGTAGCGATAAGCAAAACTTACCAAAAGCTGATAATATTCGTCGAAAAGATACTGGAAAGCAGATTCCTTGCCCTGGGACAGATTTAACAATATTTCTTTTTCCGGCAACTCTTCACTCATATCCTGATCTGTATTTTTATATTTTGATAGTTTCAATTTACAATAGATCGTTGAATTATTAGATGTTAGATGAATTGTATCATGTTGAAAAACAATTTCTTAACATCTCAAGTATTTTAAAATTAAACGATTGATTAACAGTTTATTAAAAAACGAGCTATTGAATTATATTCCAGGTGTTTCGAAATACAATAATCCGGCACATTTTGTAAACCGAAAAACAACAACTGCCTTATCCTGATTTTTTTCAGCCGGTATTGAACTTCAATACTCCGTTAACTTTTTTTTGTAAACTACTATCAACAAGTAATTTATGCATTGTTACGCAATATTTATAACTCTCTTATAATAACAATACTCCGTTAAACTTTTACAAGTAGCTGATAATGAATGCATTAAAAAACGACACCAAATAACTGCAACTCTTTAATAATAAAAGCTTTGCGTCTTTGTGTCTCTGCGTTTAAGCTTTCTTTAACGGACTATTGAATAATAAACTTTGCGCAATTGCGTCTTTTAGAATCCATAGCTTTAGCGAAGGACTACTCTGCATTTAGGTTTTTAACGAACCATTGAATGTCACAAAAATAACCAATTAACAAAGACAATTTGAAAAAATATGACTTTTCTACAAGTTATATAACGTTTCAAATATTAAACAAGTCTTAACGGACAGCGAAAAATGCATTTTTTCATCGCATGGTATTGCACGAACATGACTTTTGGTTATCTTTGCACCGTCT
>JBEPWN010000075.1:0-9128 GCA_041642395.1 Marinilabilia sp.
AAACTTTTGGCTGTAAGTAATACCAGTACGTGGTAAGTGAGGTCGGCAACTTCATTAAGAAACAGATCATCATTACTATCTTTGGCTTCAATAACTGTTTCAACAGCTTCTTCGCCTACTTTCTGGGCAATTTTATTGATGCCTTTTTCGAATAATGAAGTGGTGTAAGAACCTTCGGGCATGTCTTGCAATCTTTGATCGATCAAATCCTGCAGGTGAACAATGAAGTCAATATTTCCTTTGTTTGTTTCGGCAAAACATGTGTCACTGCCTGTATGGCAAACGGGGCCAACCGGATTGGCTTTGATCAATATGGTGTCATTATCGCAATCCTGAAGAATGGATACCACATTCAGAAAATTGCCCGATTCTTCACCTTTTGTCCATAACCGGTTTTTAGTGCGGCTGAAAAAAGTTACTTTTTTTTCTTTTTGGGTTTTTTCCAATGCTTCTTCATTCATGAATCCAAGCATCAACACTGTATTGGTGCGGGCATCCTGAATGATGGCCGGTATCAATCCGTTTCCTAATTTTGAAAAGTCTAATTGCATAGTATGATTTGTTTTGATCAAAGTAAAGCACAAAGATAAGAATTTAATATTTCTGTGGACTGCCCTTATCGTATGGCGATTCCTTCATGTTTAAGATAACTTTTCAGTTCGGGAACAGGGATTTCATTGAAGTGAAAAATGCTGGCCGCCAGACCCGCATCGGCTTTGCCAATGGTGAAAACATCTTTAAAATGCTCTTTGGATCCGGCCCCTCCCGATGCAATTATGGGAATATTTCTTTCGTTTGATAATTTTGCCAGTGCCTGGTTTGCAAATCCCTGCTTCACCCCATCGTGATCCATGCTGGTAAATAAAATTTCGCCTGCACCACGTTCTTCTGCTTCACGGGCCCAGCTAAATAAGCGTTTGTCAGTAGGAATACGGCCGCCGTTAACCGTTACCACCCACTCATCGCCCACCAGTTGTTTGGCGTCTATAGCCACTACAACAAACTGGCTTCCGAAGTGACTAGCCAGGTCGCTGATTAGCTGGGGATTGCTTACGGCTGATGAATTGATGGATATTTTATCGGCACCTGCACTCAATAATGCGTCAGCATCACTCAGCTCGCTTATGCCACCTCCTACTGTAAAGGGAATATTCAAATGTTGAGCAATTCGTCTGACGAGTTCAACGAAGGTTTTCCGCTTTTCGTGACTTGCTGTAATGTCCAGAAACACCAACTCGTCGGCTCCCTGTTGTGCGTATAAAGATCCCAGCTCTACAGGGTCGCCCACTTCCTTTATATCCAGAAATTTTACCCCTTTCACTGTTTGTCCGTTGCGTATATCCAAACAGGGAATGATCCGTTTTGCAAGCATGTATTTATAGTTTGATACTCTTTCAGTCAACCCGCGTGAATTAAGCGGGTTCTTAGGAGCATGCGGTTTAATGTTTTGTTAATCTGCTATAAATTTATTTTTGGCTTTCTATTTTTTTGCTGATTTCCTTAAAACTAATGCGCCCTTCATAGATGGCTTTGCCGAAAATGACCGCCGGCACACCTGCCTTCTCAAGCTCTTCAATGTCTTTCATGCTACTGACACCCCCGCTTGCAATCAGATGCAACTCAGGAAAATGGTCCAGTATCTCCTTGTACAGATCGATGGAAGGGCCCTCCAGCATTCCGTCCTTACTGATGTCGGTGCAAATGGTTTTTGTGATGCCTTTTTGAATGTAATCTTTCAGAAAATCAAAAAGATCAAGATCGGATGTTTCGGTCCAGCCCGAAACAGCTATTTTGCGGTCTTTGGCGTCTGAACCAAGAATGATTTTGTCCGGGCCGTACTTTTCGATCCAACCTGAAAATTCATCTGGGTTTTTAACGGCAATACTGCCACCAGTTATCATTTGTGCGCCGCTTTCAAAAGCAACGCGCAGATCCTCTGTGTTTTTGAGACCGCCTCCGAAGTCAATTGTTAAGCCAGTACGGGAAGCTATTTTTTCCAGCACCTTGTAATTTACGATGTGACCGGCCCTGGCTCCGTCCAGATCTACCAGGTGCAATCTGCGTATGCCATTGTCTTCAAATTGCATGGCTACTTCAAGCGGTTTTTCGTTGTATGTCTTTTGAGTGTTGTAATCTCCTTTACTGAGTCGCACACATTTGCCGTCAATTATGTCGATGGCCGGTATAAGTTCAATTGGTTTCATTTTTATATATAATCACTTTTATCGAAGGAAAATTATGACAGACTTAAATTCTGTTTTTTTGTTAGGTCTTTGTATATATCACAAACATAAGCTTAAGTTTTCTTTTAAGCTTTAACTCATGCGTTGACTGAGAAACAAATCTCAACCTCTGGCTTCTAAATTCTAACTTCCAAAATCCTCCTGTGTCTTAAATTGAGAGAAAATTTCTCAAAATCTGCTCGCCTGCTTTACTGCTTTTTTCGGGGTGAAACTGTGTTGCAAAAAAGTTATCTTTCTGCAAAGCGGCACTGAATGGGTGAATGTAATGACTTTGGGCTATAGTATCAGGCCCTACAGGAACATAATAACTATGAACGAAATAGACAAACTCATTATTGAGGCTTTCGTCAAACAAAGGAAGTTTTAGGTTGTGCAGATTGTTCCATCCCATGTGGGGAATTTTGAATTTTTCGGGGCTGTCGGCAGGGACGATAAATTTTTTCACCGGTTCATCAAAAATGCCGAGACAATCAGTGTCGGCTTCTTCCGAATGGTTGCACATTAATTGCATGCCAAGGCAAATGCCGAGTACCGGTTGTTTTAGGGACGGAATTAGCTTATCAAGACCCTCTTTTTTTAAAAATGCCATGGTGGTGCCGGCTTCTCCCACTCCCGGGAAAATGACTTTGTCGGCTTTGCGTATGACATCATGATCACCGGTAATTTCTGCTTCGTAACCCAGACGTTCCAGCGCAAAACTTACTGACCTGATGTTTCCGGCATTGTATTTTATTATTACAATCTTCATTATTCGGAATTTTCAAAATAAATAATCTTCGCAGAACCAAAAATTTAAGCGAAAACAACGGTTTTGTTTTTGTAAACCAGTGTTTTTCGGTCCAAATGTGCTTTTACAGCGCGTGAAAGTACAATTTTTTCAATGTCTTTCCCTTTTTGTACAAGACTTTCCACTGTGTCGTGGTGGGAAATCCGGATGATGTCCTGTTCAATAATGGGCCCCGCATCCAGATCGGTTGTAACATAGTGACTGGTGGCACCGATGATTTTCACTCCTCTTGAGTATGCTGCATGATATGGTTTGGCACCGGCAAATGCAGGTAAAAAGGAATGATGGATATTAATCACCCTGTTGGGGAAATGTTCAACAAATCCGGATGAGAGAATCTGCATATACCGGGCCAGTACAATGAAATCAACCTTATATTCTTTGAGTATGCCCAGTTCTTTTTGTTCCTGTTCCTGTTTGTTCTGCTTGTTGACGGCGATATGGCGGAAGGGAATTTCAAAGCGGTTGGCTACATGTTCCATTTCCTGATGATTGCTGATTATCAGGGGGATTTCCACTTTCAGCTCGCCTGCTTCATATCTGGCAAGTAAATCATAAAGACAATGGGAGCTTTTCGAAACAAATAGACACATACGTGGAATCTTATCCGAGAATTTCAGATCCCAGACCATGTTGAGTGGCTTTCCTAACATGGGCCCGAAAACAGTTTCGATGTCATCGCGCTCCAGCAGGAAGCTTTCCAGTTCCCATTCCACCCGCATGAAAAATCGCTCTTCTTCACGATTGGTGTATTGATCAAGCGCAACCACATTGCCGTGATTCTGATGAATAAAATCGGTCACCCGGGCTACAATGCCTCTTTGGTCCGGACAGTGAATGCGCAATATGGCAGTTTCAGTATTTTGCATGATTGTTACAGTTTGTCGTGCAAAAGTAATGATTTAAAATCTGAACCCCCTTAAAATAACCTGCTTTGTTATCCGTGTTTAAGGTTTTTAATGAATTTAACAATCATGTCGTGATCATCGTCATTTTGTTCCAAATGCTTGATAAAAGCACTTCCCACAATGGCTCCGTGGGCATAATTGCAAACATGTGTGTATGTTTCATGATTGCTGATGCCAAATCCAACCATTCTGGGGTTTTTAAGGTTCATGGAATTGATGTTTTCAAAGTACTCAACCTGTTTAGCTGATATTCCTTTCTTGCCACCGGTAACTGCTGCCGATGAAACCATGTATATAAATGAGCTTGAAGCCTTGTCGATTTTCCGAATGCGTTCTTCCGGTGTTTGAGGGGTAATCAGAAATATATTGCTGATGCCATTGGCCTTAAAGAGGGTTTCGTATTTTTCGATGTATGATTCATAGGGCAGGTCGGGAATAATTAACCCGCTGATGCCGGCATCCTTGCAGTTTTCTATAAAGTTTTCAATGCCAAATTTCAGGATGGGGTTGAGATATCCCATCAAAATCATGGGTATCTTTACAGTGCTGGCCACATCCTTTAATTGTTCAAACAAAACTTTAAGTGACATGCCGTTTATGAGCGCCCGGTTGCTGCTGTTTTGGATGACTGGTCCGTCGGCCAGGGGATCGGAGTAGGGCATGCCTATTTCTACAAAATCGGCACCACCTTCCTCCAGTGCTTTTAATACTGGAATGGTGCTTTCCAGATAAGGAAAACCCGCTGTGAAATAGACCGATAAAAGGTTTCTTTTTTTATTGAAGAGGGCATTTAATTCTTCCATGAATGTGTGTTTTGTATGGCTCATCGCTTTGTGCATTACAATAATTTCAGTCTGTTCATATAGGTGTTCATATCTTTATCCCCACGTCCGGATATGACCACAACCACATTATCTTCGGATTTCAGGTCAATTTGATTAAGGGCTGCCACGGCATGTGCCGATTCCAGTGCCGGGATAATGCCTTCTTTGCGGGTGAGCAGCAGGGCAGCATCAAGTGCTTCCTGATCGGTCACCGGCAGGTATTTGGCGCGCCCTGTCTCATTCAGCCATGCATGAAGCGGACCGATGCCGGGATAATCGAGTCCGGCAGAAATGCTGTAGGGTTCTGTAATTTGGCCATCTTCGCTCTGCATCAGATAAGTCATGCTTCCATGAATGACGCCTGTTTCGCCCAGGGCAATAGATGCGGCTGTTTTTCCGGAGGTAAGTCCTTCGCCGGCGGCTTCAGCTCCTATCAGTTTCACCTCGGGGGTATCAAAATAGTGATAAAATGAACCGGCCGCATTTGATCCGCCTCCCACACAGGCGATCATATAATCAGGTTCTGCTTTGCCGGTTTTATTTCTTAACTGCCATTTGGTTTCGGCGCTGATAACCGACTGAAGTCTGGCAACCAAATCGGGATATGGGTGGGGCCCTACGACGGATCCTATGAGGTAAAAGGTGTCCAGAGGATTTGCAATCCAGTCACGTAAGGCTTCATTGGTGGCATCCTTGAGGGTGCGGCTGCCGGAAATTGCCGGTCTTACGCTTGCTCCAAGCATTTTCATACGGGCTACATTGGGTGCCTGCCGCTCAATGTCGACCTCGCCCATATATACAATGCACTCAAGTCCCATCAGCGCACAGACGGTCGCGGTAGCCACTCCATGCTGTCCGGCTCCGGTCTCCGCAATGATCCGCTTTTTTCCCATTTCACGCGCCAGTAGGATCTGACCAATGGTGTTGTTTATTTTGTGGCTTCCCGTGTGGTTGAGATCTTCCCGTTTCAACCAGATGTTACAATTATATTGATCTGATAGTCTTTCTGCAAAGTATAATGGGGAAGGCCTGCCTGCATAATCCTCGAGAAGTGTTATGAATTCTTTGCGAAAACTTTCCGAGTTGATGATTTTCAGGTAATTATCCCGAAGATTTTCGATGTTTGGAATGAGCATTTCCGGAATGTAGGCTCCACCAAATGTTCCGTAAAATCCTTGCTCATCGGGCTGAAATGTAGTTGGCATAATTGTGGTATTATGGTTTATTTATATTTTCTGAGGTTGTTTATGAATCTTTGAACTGATTTGATGTTTTTTATTCCTGGTTCTGTTTCAAAGCGGCTGTTGATGTCCACAGCATATGGCTGAACGGGGCAATCTGCACGAATGGTTTTTGCATCATTTTCTTCGATGCCGCCACTGAGAAAAAAAGGACGCTCAATGTCAGTACCCAATAATGACGACCAGTCAAACTTCTGTCCACTGCCTCCAAATGCCTTGGTGGGTGTGTCAAACAGGAAGTAATCGCAATTATCTGTGTATGGTTTTGTCTGCTCTGCATCTCCCGCTGCTTTCAAGCTGAATGCTTTTATTACTTCCATTCCGGCATTCTGTATTTTTCTGCATAGATCTGTAGTTTCATTTCCATGTAGCTGAACGGTGTTTAGGGCGAATTTATCACAGGTTTCGAGAATGGTTTTCAATGACTCATTTACAAAAACCCCGGTTCGTTTTATGTTTTCAGGTATCTGGCTTACTGTTTCGGTTGTCAGAATATTACCTGCATAGCGGGGCGATTTCCGGTAAAAGATAAAACCAATGTAATCGGGCGCCAGTTTTATCAATTCCTGAATGTTCTGGTGTTCGCGCATCCCGCAAACTTTTATTTTTATTGAAGGGTCCATTTAAATTTAATGTATTTTCTGAAATTTTGGCAATTTCTTGCCAGAGCACGATTTATGCCTGATACGATAATAGTTTTGTTATTTCTTGTTTGAATAATTTGCAGGTCTCTGCTGGATCTGCTTGCTTCATGAAATATTCACCCATCAGGAATCCCCGGAATCCTGCTTCTTTTAAAAAGAAGAAATCAGATGCGGAATGGATGCCACTTTCAGCCACCGGTAAAATGTTGCCGGGCAGGGATGCAGCCAGGTTGGCTGCATTATCCAGATTGACTTCAAACGTTTTTAAATTCCGGTTATTCACCCCGACCATGTCCACATAAATATTTAGCTTTTCCACTTCTTTCTGATCATGGAGTTCCATCAATACTTCCATGCCCAGGTAGTTGGCAAGTGCCGCAAGTTCCAGTGCCTGTTCTTTTTTCAGTATTGATGCGATGAGTAATATTACACTGGCACCGATGGCTTTTGCTTCATATACCTGATATCGGTCTATAATGAATTCTTTCCGGATGATCGGGATGGCTGTCAGGTCCCTTGCATTGCTCAGATCATCGTTGCTGCCTCCAAAAAAATGATTGTCTGTCAGTACCGAGATTCCCGAAACACCTGCAGAAGCATATCCCGGGATGATGTCTTTTATTTTGGCTTCTGGATTGATTTGTCCTTTGGATGGGGATTGGCGTTTGAATTCAGCAATAACCGGAAAGTTTTGGTTATTAAGCAAATTCTGCTTCAGTGAACTTGTAGGAGCAGAAAAATGTCGATAATATTCCAATTCTTTGATTGAAACTTTCTTTTTATAAGCTTCAATTTCTTCCTTTTTGCGGACTACTATTTTGTCGAGTATGTTCATAGTTATATGTCTTATGGCGGCTGAATTTTCAAAAGCAATAGCGTTGTTGGGAGTTATTGATTGTCCAGCAAACTTTCTAATACCTTACCGGCTTTGCCTGCTTTGAGCGAAAGGGATGCCTGTTCCACACTTTGCTCAAATGATAGCGTATCGTTCATGAGATTGATGGCCAGAGCGGCATTGGCTATAACGGCATTGTTTTGGGCATCGCTGCCTTCTCCTGACAATACTTTTTTGAAAATGGATGCTGATTCTTCCACTGAATTTCCTCCAAAGATGTCTTCAGGGCTATTTTTAGGCAAACCAATGTCGGCCGGGGTCATTAATTTTTCGCCGTTGTGCGAAATAACTTTAAAGGCATCGGTTAGCGACACTTCATCATATCCGTCGATGCTGTGGACAATGCTAAAATTTTTGTCGGTATGCTGATAGATGTATTGATAAATCCGTGCCAGTTCAAGACTGAAAACACCCACCAATTGATTTTTAGGGTTTGATGGGTTGACCATCGGTCCAAGCATATTAAAAAATGTCTTGATGCCGAGTTCACGGCGGATGGGCCCGACTGCTTTCATGGCAGGGTGGAACAATGGGGCATGCAGAAAACAGATGCCCGATTTGTCGATCTGCTTTTTTAACAATTCGTTGTCGCTGGTAAATTTGTAGCCCATATATTCCATGATGTTGGATGAGCCACATGCGGAACTGACTCCGGCGTTTCCGTGTTTGGCCACTTTGTATCCGGCGCCCGCCACAACCAGTGAGGCGAGGGTTGAAATATTGAAGGTGTTTTTGCCATCACCGCCTGTTCCACACATATCAATGGTCTCAAAATCCGACAGGTCGATTTTCTTGCATTGCTCCAGCAATCCGTCACGAAAGCCTGACAGTTCCTCCACTGTCACGGAGCGCATCATAAAAACGGACAGAAAGGCTACTACTTCCGACTTGCTGTAATTTTCACTGGTGATGTTGACGAGGATCTCGCGTGCTTCGCTCTTGCTAAGGGTGTTGTATTCAAAGAGTCGTTTCAAGGTTGGTTGTAACATGATTTTGCGTATTAACAGTGGGTTAAATATTTTGTAATTGCTTGATATTTAATTACTTAAATCTTGCAGGTTGATTGTGTCGATAAGCAGATTACCAAACCTAAGGGAAGCCTCGGGATACGATTCATCTTAAATCTTATATCCAAAAAAATCTACCGGTCTATTGTTACTTCTCATCTACAATAAATTGAAATAGACTGCCAGGCGTGGACCATTATCCTTCCAGCCAGTTTTTGATCATCTGTTTTCCATGTTCTGTAAGTATTGACTCCGGATGAAACTGTACTGCTCTTACATCATATTTTTTGTGACTGATTGCCATAATTTGTCCTTGTATGTCTCGGGCGGTAATCTGCAAGTCATCGGGCAGCCCTTTTTCGTTCACAATCCAGGAGTGGTAACGTCCTCCCATAAAGGTGTCGGGAAGTGTATTGAACAACAATTCGCTTCGTTCGCATACCGAGATGGGGGTTGCTATACCGTGATATACTTTTGGCAGATTTGAAATGCTTCCTCCAAAAACTTCGGCGATGGCCTGACAGCCCAGACAAACACCAAAGATTGAATGTGTGGAGCTCAAAGCTTTGATCAGTGGCT